>DUVO01000328.1 GCA_012841005.1 Bacillota bacterium
AACACAGCGAAGAGATCATTGTAAAGGACATGGTTCTTCATATTGGGTTCCAGGTGACCTACTACCTGAACCATGTTATCAACGGCCTCTTCAATGGAATTAAAGACTCCTGCTGCCGTCGCCCCAAGAATAGTGGCCCCCAGGGTCGTACATTCCGAGACTTTGAAGAGCTGGACTGGCCGGCCGTAAACATCGGCCTGGATCTGGTTCCAGAGGGGGCTCTTGGCGGCACCGCCGGACAGGCCGATGACATCAAAGGGAGTGCCAAGGACTCCTTCCATGGCCTCGACAATCATCCGCATCTCAAAGGCGCAGCCTTCCAGGATTGCCCGGGCCAGCATGCTGCGGTCGTGCATGAAGGATAGCCCCAGGCCGCCGCCCCGGGCATTGTGGACATAATTGGGTGTCACCTGGCCTGTGAAGAAGGGGAAGAAGAGAAAACCCTTGCAGCCCGCCGGAGCCTTGGCCGCCTGGGCAGTGATCAGGTCATAGACCTCCATGCCCAGCTTCCTGGCTGTATCGGCTTCCACCTGGGCAAAGTTGTCCCGGAACCAGCGCAGGGTAGCAGCGGCAGCATGGAGATTGCCCTCGATATCCCATTTATGGGGAATGGCATGGCCTCCGAACATGATCCGCCCTTCGGGATCGGGCTTGCGGGAATCGGCGTGGGCCACCATGACGGCACCGGTGCCAATGGTGATCTCCGCCAATCCTTCCTTAATTACCCCGGAGCCAATGGCTGCACACTGCTGGTCCCCGCCCCCAACGCAGATGGGCATGCCGGGGGCAAAGCCCGTTTCCTCGGCTGCCCTTTTACTGATTACACCCACCTGGCGCATGGGGGTTTTGACCGGCGGCAGCTTATCCATGGGGATGCCGGCCAGCTCGCAGATTTCCTGGGACCAGTCCAGTTTATCGATTTCCATCATCCCATTCAGGGTTAAGGAAGAGGGATCAGAGAAGATTTCCTCCGAGCCCAGTTTATGCAGGAACCATTCCTGACCGTTGACCACCTTCCAGGTCTTTTCCCAGATCTTGGGCTTGTTGTTCATGACCCACATGATCTTGAACAGGGCCCAGTTGGCATACATGGCGGTCCCGGCAATCTCAATATACCTTTTATCGGACATCTTGGCTTTGAACTTGGGCAATTCCACATGGGAACCCCGGTTATCGTTCCAAACAATGGAATGATGCAGGCAGTTCCAATCCTCATCGATGCAGACAAAGGTGCCCCGCTGGCTGGAAAACCCGAGGGAGCCGATCTCCCTGGGATCAACACCGGTCCTGGCAATTACTTCCTGGCTGGCCTCACATATCCTTTTCCAAACCAGATCCATATCCTGCTCTACCCAACCTGCCTGGGGATAGGTACAGGGATATTCCCGGTATGCGGTACCAACTATATTTCCTTTTAAATCGGTTATCATCACCGTGCAACCAGTAGTACCTGCATCGATCCCACAAACATACTTGGCCATTAAGTTCGCCTCCTTTTTTATCCAGTTCTTTTGGCAAATCCCGACGAAATCAACATAACCCCAAGCAGCCCTCTATCACCCCCAGGTACAGGATTGACCGGCAGTACTAGATAGTTCTGCCTCCAGAAGCCAGGATGGTATCACCGATAACATAACTGGACAGATCAGAGACCAGGAAAAGGACAACATTGGCTATTTCTTCCGGCTGGGCGATCCGCCCCAGGGGTATATCATTAATTCGTTTCTGGCGCACCTTAACATCATAGTTGGCTGTGTAATACATTTCCGTTTCCACATAACCGGGGGCGATGCAGTTAACCTTGATACCATATTGGGTTAATGTTTTAGCGCCATACTTGGTAAGGGCAATGACCCCCGCCTTGGCCGCCCCGTAGGCGGGCCCCATGGTTCCTCCGGTAAGGCCGGAGGTAGAAGAAATATTAACAATATGCCCTCCTCCCTGTTCCTTCATTATTGGAACTACCGCCCTGGTACAAAGGAAGGTGGAACGAAGACAAATCTTATAAGCAGCATCAAAATCTGCCAGCGGGGTGTCAAAAAAAGTGCCCCGGGGACAGACGCCCGCATTGTTTACCAGGATGTCAATCCGGCCAAAACGGTTATAGGTCTCCTTGATCAGCCTGTTGGCATCTTCCTCTTCCCCCACATCTGCCTGGACCAGCAGGGATTCGGCTCCCCTCTGTTCCAATTCCCGAACTACTTCCTGGCCCCGTTCCCGGTTCTGGACGTAGTTGATGGTAACCCCCCGGCAGCCGGCCTCGGCCAGGCGCAGGGCAATGGTGCGGCCAACCCCCCGGGATGAACCTGTTACTACAGCCACTTTACCGGCCAAAGAAATTTCAATCACAGCCTTTTTCACCCCAATCCTGTACACTTTTTTCGCAAACTAACCCTGGACGATCCCCACCCCGGCGCTGGTCCCCAACCGGGTTGCTCCCGCTGCGATAAAGGCCCGGGCCGCTTCTATATCCCTGATCCCCCCGGCTGCTTTAACTCCCAGGGCCGGGGAAACATTGGCCCGCAACAGGCGCACATCTTCTATAGTCGCTCCCCCCGTCCCAAAACCCGTCGAGGTCTTGACAAAGTGGGCCCCTGCCTCCTCTGCCGTCCGGCAGGCCAAAACCTTCTCCTCATCGGTGAGATAGCAGGTCTCGAGAATAACCTTGACCAAGGCCCCTGCACCAGCCTTCACAACGGCTTTAATATCATCTCGAACCCGGTCCGGCCTACCCTCCTTGAGGGCACCAATATTGATCACCATATCCAGCTCCGCCGCCCCTGCCGCCACGGCCTCTTCGGCCTCCCGGGCCTTGGTAAGGCTGGTGGTGGCTCCCAGGGGAAAACCAATGACAGTAGCCACCCTGACCTCTGTTCCCTCAAGGAGTTTGACGGCATTTACCACCTGGCTGGGATTAATGCAGACGGCCCGAAAACCATACCGGCGGGCCTCCGCGCACAAGGTTTCAATGTCTGCTTGAGTTGCTGTTGCTTTGAGGTTGGTATGATCAATATATTTGGCGATTTCGGCACCACTCAACATTTCCATATCCCTCCTGCCGGTTTATCCTAGCACTGTGATCTAATCGTTACCGTTCCGGGAAAAACATAACCTTATTGAAGTACTCTTTTCGCCCCTGCATCATCTTAAAGGCATCCTGGATTTCATCGAGGGAAAGCCGGTGGGTAATCAGCTCTTCGCCCTTGAGCCGGCCCAGCCCCATGAAAAGCAGGGACCTTTCCCAATCACTGAAAAAGGGGGCAAAGGAAGAATTCCACGACCCCACCAGGGTCAGTTCTTTGCGGAGGATCCCATCCACTGCCTTTTCCCGCAACGGGAGATCACTATGGGAAATGCCGCCCCAGACAATGCTGCCCAGTTTAGCGGTAGCAAGAATGCTCTGTTCCTGGGTTATCTTGTGTCCGGCAAATTCCACCGCCCGTTCTACTCCTTTGCCGCCCGTCAGTTCCAGGATCCTTTCCACCGGATCCTCTTCCCGGCCGTTGATGCAATGATCCGCCCCCAGTTGGGCGGCCACGGCCAGTTTTTCCGGGAAGATATCAATGGCAATGGTCTCCCTGGCTCCCAGGAGCTTGGCCCACTGGAGGGCAAAGGTACCGATAGGTCCAACCCCAAAGACGGCCACCCGGTCTCCCGGCTGGATTCCCAGTTTTTTCACCGCATGGAGGGCCACCGAGGCCGGGTCGGTCATGGCACCCATTTCAAAGCTGACCCCTTCCGGTAAGGGTAGGAGATTGGCTGCCGGTGCCACCACATACTCGGCAAAGGCACCATCGGTACGGGACCCCAGATAATTGTAGTTTTCACAGAGCTGGTACTGTCCTATGCGACAAAAATCGCAGATTTCGCAGGGCATAAGGGGAATAACGGTAACCCTTTGTCCAAGAGGTACCCCATCTACTCCCGGGCCCAGTTCCACCACTTCCCCGGCGAACTCGTGCCCAGGAATGGTCGGGAAACGGTAGGTGCCGGTCTCCATGACCCGGGAAATGTCGGAGCCGCACACCCCACAGGCCTTTACTTTAAGCAAAACCTGTCCTTCCCCCGGTTCCGGAACCGGCACCTCCTCGGTCCGGATATCACCCGGAGCGTACAAATTAGCAGCTTTCATTGTTTTTTTCACTGAACGACCCTCCAGTCACTCTGTTATCTGTGGTTTGATTACTACCTTTAACTCTCACCCCGTTTGATCAAATCCATCCCCTCCTCAACTTTTCTGAGGGGAAGCCTGTGGGTAATGAAATCACCGGTATTTATTGTCCCCGCAGCTATGAGATTCAATGCCAGATCGCAATCCCGGGGAGAAGCAGAAAAAGAACCATGAACGGTAACTTCCTTGTAGTGGATGACATTTGCATCCATGGCGATAATGGGATCATTCTTGGGCAAGCCGCCCCTGGCCACAGCCTGGGCTATGGCACCAAATCCAACCAGGCCTACAGTCCGTCATCCCAATTCCGGAATAAAATCATTGTTATGATAATCCCGACGCCACACACCAGCCTTAAGGGCCGCGTGACCCCGGGCAATATTCCTGGCTTCGGATATTATGGCACCAATGGTGAAATCGGACACGGTCTCTGC
Source organism: Bacillota bacterium (assembly GCA_012841005.1). Lineage (GTDB taxonomy): Bacteria > Bacillota > DTU030 > DTU030 > DTU030 > DTU030. The sequence continues at coordinate 4,606 of DUVO01000328.1, forward strand.
CAACCGCCCCGGTGTGTTAAATACCTTGATGCCCTTTTGCGTGGCATATTCCACATTAATATTTTCTAAACCGGTCCGCAAAGTACCTATGACCCGAAGTTTTTCCCCCGCATCGATCAAGGCCCTGTGCCAGCATGTTTTCAATAATCGGCGCTACCCGCCGATCGCCCCAGTTGATGGCATTGTAAATCGGCTCGCCCGTCTTTTTGTCCCAGATGGTGGTGGTTTCCCGCTGATTGGTAATACCGATGGCGACTACGTCCTTGGCCGAAAGATTACAGCTTTTCAGAACCTCCTGGGTCACGTCCAGCTGAGCCCGCCAGATCTCCGGTGAACGCTGCTCATGCCAGCCCGGTTGGGGATACAACGGGCTAAACTCCTTATTGGCTACCCCAATTACCTGGCCATCATGGTCAATCAAAAGGGCTCTTACACTAGTGGTTCCCGCATCCATAGCCAGCACATAAGCCATGATTTAATTCCTCCTTCGCTTAGACTAAAGACTTCTTTACCGGTACACCGTTGCCATCATTTTCCTAAATCATCCCCCCCTTAAAAAGCATCCTTTTTAGCCAAAGTCAATACCCCCCTGGCCGTGATTTCATCGGTAATCAGCACATTAATATACCCGCCCCGCAGGGCGCCCAAAATACCCTCAACCCGGTTCAGACCCCCGGCAACACCGATGGAATAGGGTTTTTCCTTTATTTCCTCCAGGCTGATGCCGATGGTCCGCCTGTCCAGGTCAGTGCTGTAGAGACTGCCATCCCGGCGGAAAAACCGGGAACAGATATCCCCCACTGCACCATTGGCCCGCATATTTTCAATATCCCCGGCCGTGAAAAAACCGGCCTTGACCAACACAGAATTGCGGCTGGGATAACCGATGCTCACCATGGCGATATTGGCCCTGCGCCCCAGTTGAAGAATATTTTGAATAGAAGGTTCCCGGACCAAAACCTTCCTGGTTGCCTCGTCTTCGACAAAGGTGGGGGCCGGGAGAAGATAGGCGGTACCATTAAAGGCCCGGGCAAAGGTTACGGCCAAATCTCCCGTGGGAAAGTTAGTACTGGTACGGGTCACACCGCCCTTTAACTGAACCACCCTGATATCAGGAGGCTGTTTATTGCCCGACAGGGATCTGGCCACCTGATGCAGGGTATTGCCCCAGGCAATACCAATAATATCTCCAGCCTCCACTATGGCTTCCAAATACCGGGCCGCCGCCTTCCCCAACTCCTGGGTCAATTCCCCGGGTTCTGTGGTCGCCAGGGGAACAACCAGAACATCTCGGAGGTTGAAACACTCCTTAAGTTCCCGGGCTAGGCCGTCACAAACCTCCTGGGGGTCAATTATATTAATCTGCACCACCCCCATCTCCCGGGCCTGCTGCAGGTAGCGGGAAACCTGGGGCCGGGAGATGTTCAACTTTGCAGCTATTTCCTGCTGGGTCTCCCCCTTCTCGTAGTACAGGCGGGCAATCTGCAGTATCATTTGCAACCTTGATTCAGCTGGCATAATGTCACCTCTGAACATTTGTTCATGCTGGCTTGTACATATGTAACATATTCGCTACCAGACAAAACAATTCCTCCTTTGGTTAATTTATTTTATGTTGGAAAATATAGAAGACTGCTCTTCTGTTATCCGGGCAGGATAGAGAAAGAATAACGCCAGATATATAAAAAACAGCTCCCTTGGGCCTTTAACCCTGGGAACTGTTATAACATATTATTCTGCTGGGCCGGTAAACTAATTTCAGAAATATTACCCTTCTTATTTTTTTGCCCCTTCCGGGCCCAGCAAACTCCTGGCCAGCACATTGACCTCTCGTACATTAAGACCAGTAAAATATTGAATCTTCTCCCTCACCGCCTCCTGCACCTGGGCAAGGAGGGGCGGCAGCCGGTAACCGTACATCAGCTGCAGCTCCAGATCTATCACCACGCCATCATTGGCACAGATGCGGATCTGGGTCTTGACAGGCCGTGCTACACCGGGAATATCCGCCAAGATTTTCTGAACCAGGCCCACAATGGCCGCATCGGCAATGAAGAGTTTACCCACATAGCTAAAGGGGGGCCGCACCAGGGACTTTTCCCCCACCCTTTCGGGGCGAATGCCTGAGGTACGGGCAAAGACTACCTCCAGGGGGTCGACCAAAAAGCCGGGAAACCTCTTCTTCACCTCGATGGTGGGAACAGGAATTACATGCTTCCCCTCCCGCCGCCTTACTTCCCGGGCGCGGGCAATCTCCTGAGGTGAGGCAACCTCTTCTATTTTGATGACGCGCGTCGGCTGGGGTAACTCCAGGCGTTCGAGAATCCGCTGGATCATTTTGGGTGAAGTGCTGATCACCAGGACCCGTTCCGGAGCAAGCTCTGCCAATTTCTCCTTGACCTCCCTAGCCTGGTCCGGATCAACAAAAATGGCCCTGCGTACTGCCTGGAGCCTTGTCGGTTCCCGTTTTGCCGATTTTCCCGCCACAATCCGGCTGTTCTGGATCAACAGGCCATCATCGATTAGCGTATTAATGCCATTATCCTGGGCAACGATGAGGGCCCGGTGGCTCTTCCCAGTTCCGCTGGGGCCCACCAGCGCATATACTTCCATCTCCCATCCTCCCTGCCGGGAAAAGAATTAGAGATAACCCTTTGGTTATCCCTCATAACTCAACCAACCCCAGGCTAATCTGCAAGCCGGAGTTAACTTTATTCATGATTTCACCCTCCAGGTGTCCAATCCTTGTCTTGAGGCGGCGTTTATCGATTGTCCGGATCTGTTCCAGGAGGATAACGGAGTTCTTGTCAAGTCCGAATTCATTGGCACTGACTTCAATATGGGTGAGGAGTTTCGCCTTGTCGATCTGAGAAGTAATGGCGGCAACAATGGTCGTGGGGCTGTAGCGGTTGCCAATATCGTTCTGAATTATAATAACAGGCCGCACCCCGCCCTGTTCGGAGCCGACCACCGGACTCAGATCAGCATAATATATATCCCCACGGCGAACATTCATGATTTGCCCTCACACTCCGCCAGGTAGCTTTCGTACCCTCGAGGGGAAAGCTCATCGGGTTCAAAACCTTCCTCCGCCAGTTGAAGATTTAGGCTGGCCATTTCGAGGTATCCCTGTTTCAGGCGTTCACGCAGGGTTCGTTTCTTTCGTTCCTCTATAAACCGTCGCAGAGCCTCCCGCACCATCTCACTCCGGTTGCTTCCGGCTTCGAGGGCTAAACCGTCAAATTCTTGCAGGAGGTTAGCAGGTACACTGATCATGATGCGCTTATAATCCGCCACCCCATAGGCACCTCCAATATATACCCACGTATAGCTATTTAGCTAGTACCATTATATAAATACGTACAATACCCTGTCAACATTTTACAAGAAGGGGGCTGTTCCAATTGCTGGTAACAGGAAAAGATTGCCTCAGGCTTCTAAGGCAGTTCCTTTAGGAAAGGAAGCAGGTCCTTACCCCTCCTCAAGGCCTGCCAGGCCGCCGGCAGGTAAGCAGCCACATCGCCGGCCAACAACCCTGCTTCCCCCATCTCCCCGGCGGCCAGATCACCGGCAGCCCCGTGGAGAAAGACCCCGGCAACGGCAGCGGTAAAGGGCGGCAGGCCCTGTCCCAGGAGACCGGCAATGATTCCCGCCAGCACATCCCCCGTTCCCCCGGTGGCCAGGCCCGGATTCCCGGTGGGATTGATAGCCACCCTGCCGTCGGGTCCGGCAATTACGCTCCGGGCCCCCTTGAGGGCAACGAAAACCTGCCACTCGGCCGTCTTTTGCCGGGCCAAACCCAGCCGGTTTTCCTGGACTTCCCTGGTGGCCAAAAAACACAGCCGGGCCATCTCCCCGGGATGGGGGGTGATCACCACCGGCCCCAGCACCCGGCGCAGCACCTCTGTCCTTCCCGCTAGGGCAGTGAGGCCGTCGGCATCAAGAACCACCGGCACCTTTACCCGGGGAAGGAGGGAAGAAACCAGCTCCATCGTTTCTTCTTCCCGCCCCAGGCCGGGACCCAGGGCAAGGACGGTAGCCCCATCTAAAAGGCGCAGGAGCTCCGGTTCCGCAGCACGGGCCAGGGAGCCTTTAGGCGTCTGGGGCAAAGGATAAGTCATGGCCTCGGCAAGCTGGGCCGCCACCGTCGGCTGGACCCCGGCCGGAGAAGCCACCGTAACCAGTCCGGCCCCACTGCGCAGGGCCCCCCTGGCAGCCAGGACAGCGGCACCGGCCATACCCAGGGAACCTGCCACCACCAGCACCCTCCCCCAGGAGCCCTTGTGGCTCTCAGGAGGGCGGGCCGCCTTATGGCAAGTAAGTTCCCTGGGAGTGGTGAGGAAAACCCCCGGCTCGGGCAGGGGAGCCCCAGGGGGAATCCCTATTTCCGCCACCCAGAGACGGCCCGCCTGTTTCGCCCCGGGATAAAGGCAGAGGCCGCATTTGGGAAGATCCAGGGTAATAGTGTCCGTTGCCGCAACCACCGGCCCCGGGCACGCGCCGGTATCAGCCTCCAGGCCGGAAGGAAGATCAATGGCCAGGACAGGTCTGCCGCTCTCGTTAATAAAGGAGATTACTTCCGCCAGAAACCCCTGTACCGGGCCCCGGATTCCCGTTCCCAAAATAGCATCGATAATCAGGTCAACCCCTTCCCGGCGGGGAGCCAG
>DUVO01000286.1 GCA_012841005.1 Bacillota bacterium
AAAAGGCGGCCTTCAATTATCCCTAAAATTTTCCGGTGCTGGAGCGTTGACCCGGTTCATGGCCGCCTCCATCCCCTGGGTGACAAACAATTCTACCGCCTGCCCCGCCTTCTCAAGAATCCTTTCCACTTCTTCCTCCTCGGAAGGAGGAAATTGGGAAAGAACATAATCGGGCAGGTCCATCCCCGGCGGCGGCGCCCCCACACCGAAGCGAAGCCGGGGAAATTCTTCCGTCCCCAGGCGGTCTATGATGGAGGCAATGCCCTTATGCCCCCCGGCACTGCCCCGCCCCCGCAGCCGGAGCCTGCCCAGGGGTAAAGCCACATCATCGTAAACCACCAGCAGGTCTCCCGGCCCGAGGCCAAAATGCCACAGGAGGGCAGCAATGGCATCACCGCTGCGGTTCATATAGGTAAGGGGTTTGACCAAGAGCACCTCTTCCGGACCAAGCCGTCCCCGGCCGTAGAGAGCCCGGAGCAGGTACCGGTTGATGGGGATACGCCGTTGCCCTGCCAGAAGCTCCACTACCCTAAAACCAACATTGTGGCGGGTCAGGGCATAAGAGGTACCGGGATTCCCCAAACCGGCGATCAGTTTCATCCTCCCAGCCCCCTTATCCCTTATTCTTCCCCGGCAGCCTCTGGGGCCTCTTCTTCCTCCACTCCCTCTTCAACTTCTCCCCCCTGCGGTGCCAGGACAGAAACAACGGCATCCTCCGCCGGGGTCAATACTTCAACCCCCTCCGGCACCTTAAGGTCTCCAACTGTCAGCACATCGCCGACCTCCAGGTGAGAGATATCGGCTTCCAGGAACTCCGGCAACTGCTGGGGCAGACATTCGATTTCCACTTCCCACAACTGGTGCTGGAGCACACCGCCCGCCTTAACCCCCGGAGCGGTACCAACCAACTGGACCGGCACCGCTGTGGTCACTTTGCGCGTTGCGGAAACCTGGTAGAGATCAAGATGGATAATGTCTCCCTTGGTCTGATCCCGCTGGATCTCCTTAACCATCACCGGATATTCCCTGGTTTCCCCTTCCTTTTCCAGGGCCAGTTGGATTACACCCCTCTGCCCCCCGGGCAGTACCCGGCGCAGTTCCTGTACCTGCACCTTTAACGGCAGCGGTTCACCCAGATCAGGACCGTAGAGGACACCCGGCACCCAGCCCCCGCGGCGAAGGCGGTTGGCCTCTCCCGTGCCGATATCCCCTCTTATTTGGGCCTTCAGTTGAACTCTTTCACTCATATGGCAACAACTCCTTCCTCATCATGCCACGCCTACTTTATCTTACCATAGGTAAATCTAAGTGACAATTCAAATGAGGACTAAAAGAGCTGGCTCACCGATAAATCTTCAAAAATGCGGACTATCGCCTCGCCAAAAATCGGTGCTACCGAAAGGGTCACAATTTTATCAAGGCGTTTTTCCGGCGGCAGAGGAATGGTATTGGTCACCACTACCTCCTTGATGGCCGGTGACTTGAGCCGCTCGATGGCCGGTCCCGAAAGGACAGGATGGGTACAGCAGGCGTAAACTTCCATGGCCCCCCGGGCCAAAAGGGCTTCGGCCCCTTCCTCAATGGTACCGGCAGTATCAATCATATCGTCAACCATGATCACCCGTCTGCCCTCAATGGAACCGATGATGTTCATTACTTCGGTAACATTGGGTGCCGGCCTGCGCTTGTCGATGATGGCTATGGGCAGGTGCAGGCGGTGGGCAAGATCCCGGGCCCGGGTTACTCCCCCCAGGTCAGGCGCAACCACCACCCCATCATCGAAACACCGCGCGAGAAAATGCTGCGCCAAAATGGGAATTCCCGTCAGGTGATCGAGGGGAATGTCAAAAAAACCCTGGATCTGGGCAGCATGTAAATCCATGGTCAGGATCCGGCTGGCCCCTGCCACAGTGAGAAGGTTGGCAACCAGTTTGGCACTGATGGGTTCCCGCCCCCGGGCCTTCCGATCCTGCCGGGCATAGCCGTAATGGGGGATAACGGCTGTTATCCGCCGGGCGGAAGCCCGCCGGAAGGCGTCGATTAGAATGAGCAATTCCATCAGATCTTCATTGACATTGGTGGCCATGGGCTGGACAACAAAGATGTCAACCCCCCTGACGCTTTCATCGATAACAACCTGGATCTCCCCATTGCTAAAACGGCTGACCGTTGCCTTCCCCAGGGGAACTCCTATATACTCACATAATTCCCGGGCCAATTCCGGATGGGCGCTCCCGGAAAAAATCTTCATTTTTCTCTCCCGCCCCATACCTATACACCCCTTTAACCATTATCTCCCACCCTCTTATTCCTAATCCTCCACCCACTGACCCTTTTCCCGGAGCTTTTTTTTCATCCAGTCTGGAATTGTCTTCTGTTCACTCCGCTCCAGGGCCAGGGCATAGTCGGGGACATCCCTGGTAATGGTAGAACCGGCTCCGGTTATGGCCCTTTTCCCAATCCGAACCGGTGCCACCAAATTGGTATTGCTCCCAATAAAAGCCCCCCTGTCAATACGGGTCTGGTGCTTTTCCCACCCGTCATAATTGCAGGTTATGGTCCCGGCACCAATATTAACCTCCTCGGCAATAATTGTATCCCCAACATAGCTCAAATGGGGGACCTTGCTGTTTTTGCCAATCTGCGATTTTTTTATCTCCACAAAGGTGCCTGCCTTGGCCCCCTGGTCCAGAACCGCACCCGGACGAAGATAAGCATAGGGGCCCACTACAGCCCCCGCCTCCAGGCGGCAGTCGGTCAGGACAGAATACTCGACCCTGACCCCCGGTCCCGCCCACACCGAAGAGAGGCGTGACGAGGGGCCGATGCTGCAGCCTTCACCGATCTTCGTACTGCCCCCGATGATGGTAAAGGGATATATAACAGTATCCTGGCCGATCTCTACCCCCGTCTCAATAAAGGTTGAATTGGGGTCAATGATGGTAACTCCCGCCAGCATTAATTCCTCCAAAACCCGCCGGCGCACGATCTGTTCCACTTGCGCCAGCTGGACCCGGTTATTGACCCCCAGTACCGTCTCCCGGTCGCAAAGCTGTACCGCCACCACCAGCCCCTGCTGCCGGAAACTGGTCAAAACATCGGTCAGGTAGTATTCCCCCTGGGCATTGGCCGGGGTAAGCTGGGCCAGGGCCGCAAAGAGCTGCTGCCGCTGGAAGGCATACACACCGGCATTAACCTCCTTAATGGCCCTTTCCCCGGGCCCGGCATCGGTTTCTTCCACAATCCGGAGTACCCTGCCCTCCTGGTCCCTTACAATACGTCCATAGCCGGTGGGATCCGGCAGCCGGGTCGTAACCAGGGTTGCCGCCGCTGCCTCTGCACGGTGGGTCGCCAAAAGGTCCTGCAGCAGTTGGGGAGACAGTAACGGGGTATCTCCGGACAA
>DUVO01000037.1 GCA_012841005.1 Bacillota bacterium
GACCAATTGGTGGTGCGTTCTCTTTCCCCCCCTCTGTCTGGTGGACGGGACAACGGCCAGGGCGGTCAAAGCCGAAGGAGAACTGGCGGGGGATGGGGAGGTTTCTGTTTCCTCTCCCGAGATTCGTTTCAAAATTGTCGAATGGTTCCGTGCCCTGACAGGGAAATAGGTCGGGTTGGGCCCGACCTTTTTGCTGTCCTTTTATGGTATAATAAGGGAAAAGCAAGGGGAGGTATTCTAATGCGGTTTCGGGTAGCTCCGGAAATTTTTGCCCAGTTCCCGGAGGTTTGCATAGGTGTTGTTGTTGCCCGGGGTGTCGATAACCAGGGGGAATCTTCCCGGATAAAGGAATTGCTGGCGACCCAGGTCGAAGCGGCCCACCGGAAACTGGCCGGTGGCGATGTGCGGCAGCATCCGCTAATTATCCCCTGGCGGGAGGCCTTTCGCCAGCTGGGATATAATCCCAATCGTTTCCCCCCCTCCATAGAGGCCCTGGCAAAAAGGGTGACCAAAAGTCCCAGTTTACCCTCTATCAACAGGGTGGTGGACCTGGTCAATGCCCTTTCCCTTAAGTACATGCTGCCCATGGGGGCCCATGACCTGGACCGGCTCCGGGGGGACATGCAGGTTCGCCTGACTGTCGGGGGGGAGGTTTTTACCCCCTTCGGGAGCGAAGAGGCCGAAACTGTAGAGGCCGGAGAGGTGGTATATACCGATGACCAGGAGGTCCGTACCCGGCGGTGGGTTTGGCGTCAGGGGGAAAAGGCCAAAGTGGTGCCCGGCAGCCGGACCATCTTTTTCCCCATCGATGGGTTCCGCGGGATCAGCGATGGGGAGATTCTGGCAGCCCGGGACGAGCTGGCGGCCCTCCTGACGCGGCACCTGGGGGCGGAGACCCGCTGCCTGTGGGTTGATGGGGATACTCCCGCGGTCGATCTCCTTTAAGGTTATTCAATGGCCGGATTGCCCAGGGTTTCCAGGAATATTTCCAGGGTGTAATGGGGGTCATTTTCCCGTTGCCGGATGGTGTTTTCCTCCCAGGCCCGCAGAAGCTCAATGATTTCCTCAATATTGTCAACCTCAGGCAGGATGAGGGTATCACCCTCGTCCTCAATTTTTAGTGCCAATTTCTTGTTGGCCAGGAAATGGATCAACTTGAACTTGAATTCCATCCCATGGGGATCGGTATAGCCGATAAAAATGGCTTCCCGCATGGTACATATCTCCCTTCGTGTAAGTTTATAGGGGCAGCCAGGGATACCGGCTGGCATCCTCTAGGATAAATCTACTATTTCACCACCAGTAATCGTAGCCAGCTGATCAAGAGTTATGGCCAGGGCCGAATGGGGGGTTCCGGCTGCTGCGTAAACCACTTCGTACTTACCGAGGCTGGAATCGAGGAGGATCCGGACCGGGTTGGCCAGGGCAAAGGGGCAGACCCCGCCCACCGGGTATCCAGTTACCGCCAGTACTTCCGCGGGAGTGGCCATTTTGGCCTTTCCCCCGGCTACAGCCTTGAGCTTACCGGCTTTTATTTTGACATCCCCGGCTGCTATTACCATTACATAATCTTCCCCGACGCGAAAAAGGAGGGATTTGGCAATCTGTCCCACCTCTACTCCCAGGGCCCGGGCGGCCAGCTCCGCCGTTGCTGTATCCTTATCCAGGGAAATTACCCGGAGGCCCAGGCCAAATTGGTCTACATAGGCCTGTACCCGTGCATGTGCATCCATAAATCCTCAACCTCCTTTGCCATTACTTTACACTATACCCCAAAAATTCCCGGGTTGCAATCCGGGACCCTGTGCCCCTTCTTGAGACAGGTTATTGGTGGGGTCAAAGCAATGGGAATAGGTGAGTTGAGGTTCTGGAGGAAGGCAGCGGCACTATTCCTTTGTCGGGAACCGGTGGGTCGCTGCCCATAAAACCGGGGGGTAAGAGGGGTATCTATTTTCGAGAACGGGGAAGGGCACCGGCGATGGCTGCTTCGGCAAAGGTTGCCATCTCGGTGAGAATCTTCAGGGAGGCCTCCACCAGGCCCATGGCCAGGGCGGCACCGGTCCCTTCTCCAAGCCGCATATCCAGGTGGAGGAGGGGTTTGAGACCGATGTATTCCAACATGGTGCCATGTCCTGGTTCCGCCGACAGGTGGGAACAGATCAGGTATTCCTTAACTGTGGGGCAGAGCTCGGTGGCGATGAGGGCGGCGGCGGTGGAGATAAACCCATCGGTGATGACCGGAATTCCCCCGGCGGCAGCGCCCAAAACGACCCCGGCCAGGGCAGCGACCTCCAGCCCGCCGACCTTGGAGAGAACGTCCAGGGGGTTGGCGGGGTCGGGTTGGTTGACAGCCAGGGCCTTTTCTACAGTCCGGATTTTTTGTTTTAGTCTCTCGTCATCTATTCCTGTCCCGCGGCCGATGACCTGGGCTACCGGCTTGCCACTATAGGTGGCAATGATGGCGGTGCTGGGAGTGGTGTTGCCAATGCCCATTTCCCCCAGTCCCACCAGCCCGGTACCCCGGGCGATACAGTCCTGTACTACTTCGATTCCCACCTCCAGGGCGGCTACGGCTTCTCCCCTGGTCATGGCCGGCCCGGCCGCCATATTGGCGGTACCATAGGCGACTTTTCGTTTCAGGAGCCCGGGCAGGTCAGGGAGATCGGCGGCTACGCCCACATCGACGATGATCAATTCACTTCCCACATGGCGGGAAAGGACATTCATGGCTGCCCCACCCCGAAGGAAGTTGAGGACCATTTGGGTTGTCACTTCCTGGGGAAAGGCACTTACCCCTTCGGCCACCACTCCGTGATCCCCGGCCATCAGGATACAGGTTTTCTTTGGTAAGGGGGGACGAACCTGACCGGTGATACCTGCTACCTGGCATGTAAGTTCCTCCAGGACACCAAGGCTTCCCGGTGGTTTGGTAAGGCTGTCCAGCCGTTTTTGGGTTTCGGCCATGACCTTCCGGTCCAGGGGTTTAATCTGGGACAATACAGCCTGCAGTTTTTCCATACTCCCAACCTCCTTGGATATGTATTTACTTTTAGCTGGTAAAATCCAATCGGGTTAGTCCCGAAGATTGCCTCCCGGTAAAAAAAGTCCCCAGCCGCAATTGGCTGAGGACTTTTCCATCATCCTCTCATGTTTGCCCCATCGACAGGGCCGACATGATGCAGACCGGCAGGTTTCCTGGCTTCCGGCTCCCGGCGCCCCTGCCCCTTCCCATTTTCCTTACCCCGCAGGGCTGAAAAACAGTGGTTACACGCAGGTTTGCTCCCCGGTTACAGTGGCGGGACCGCTGGGGACTTACACCCCATTCCCTTTTACCCCTTCCCTGGGCACCTGTCTGTTCTATTTACCTGTAGCCTCATTTTACCAGGAAAAACCAGGGGGTGTCAAGAAGTAGTCTCCGTCCCTTGGAACAAATTACCGTTATTGCTCCGTCTAAACCAGTAGTGGAAGGGAAAGGAGAAAGGACCTGGAGGGAGAAATATGGCAGGGAAGGGATCAACTAGTAAAGGAGGTAGAGTATGGGAAAAATTAGAATGACAGCAAGGCATTGGTCAGTGGTTCTTGTTCTTCTTCTCCTTTTGGGACTGGCAGTTCCTGCTGCCGCCAGTGATGTTATCTATGAAGAAAAGGTGTCGGAACCGGTGGGCAGGGGGGTGACCTACCGGCAGACCTGGCGCTTTGCCAGAGATGGCTGGCTGCGGGTCCATGTCCTGGAGGTCGACCTCACCGATCCCGAGGTGCACCTCGACCTTTTGTATAACGGGGAAGCAGTGGCGAATCCCCGCCCCCTGACGGAACTGGCAATCCAAAGGGGAGTGGTGGCCGCCATTAACGGTGACTTTTTTTACCAGCAGGGATCTTACACTGCCCCGGTGGGCCCGATGGTACAGGGGGGCAGACTGGTGGCCAGCCCCGGCACCGACAGGGCGATGGGTGTTTTGGCAATTACCGGCGACGGGAGGGTAGAAATTGGCCCCTGGCAGGGAGAAGGCTATGTTTACCACCCCGGTGGGGAGCCCTTTCGCCTGGCCGGGGTCAATAAACCGGGTACCGATTATGCCTGGCCCATCCTTTATACATCGGACTGGGGCAGCAAGACCCCGGCCACACCCCCCGGTGTGGTAACCTTGATCGGGATCGACTCCCGGGTAGTCCGGGTTTCGGAAGTAGGAGAGCAGGAGATCCCGGCCGGGGGTTTTGCCCTGGTGGCCGGCGGTGCCGCCGCCGATTATTTCCGGAGTCTGGGTCCCACCGATCCCATTGAATTCAGTTATACCACCATGCCCGATTGGCAGAACTATCTCACTGCCCTGGGAGGTGGGGGTATTCTCCTCAAGGACGGAAGAATTGTAACCGACGGGCACCAGGTGGAAGGCCGCCATCCCCGTAGCGCCGCTGGGTTCTCGGCCGACGGTAAAACCCTTTATCTGGTAGCCGTAGACGGCCGTCAGGACGGGAGCCGGGGGATGGAGCAGGTAGAACTGGCCCGGCTGCTGCTGGAACTGGGTGCAGCCAATGCCATTAATCTCGACGGGGGTGGTTCCACCACCCTGGTGGCCAGGCTCCTGGGCAACCCACAGCTGGCAGTGAGAAACCAACTGGCGGGGACCGGTCAACGGCCCGTTCCCAATGGCCTCGGCATCTTTACCGCCCAGACAAGGGGACCGGCGGTAGGACTGGTGCTGTCTACCGCCGGGGAAAATGTTCTTCTCAATGGAACCAGAAGCCTCAGTCTCCGGGCCTATGATGCCGCTTACAACCCGGTGCCCCTTCCGGCCGGGGAGCCGGTATGGGAGGTAGTACCCGGGGATCTGGGCCGGGTGGAAGCCGGCAGGTTCGTGCCCCTGCGCAGCGGTTCAGGCAAGGTACAGGTACGGCTGGGGGACCTGGAAGCAGAGGTTGACCTCCGGGTTATCGGACCGGCGGTAGAACTTGCTACAACCCCGGAACGGGTAAACCTTGAACCCGGAAGCCGCCAGGTCTTTACCGTAACCGGTATTGATTCCCGGGGCTACCGGGCCCAGGCGGAACCTGAAGACCTGACCTGGGAGATTAAAGGCGAGATTGGAACCTTGCAGAAGGGAGTTCTTACGGCGGCAGGAAACGCCGGTACCGGTGCCGTCCTGGTCAATATCAACGAGATCAGGAGGGGAGCCCTGGTTACCGTGGGCAGGGAAGAGCTGCTGTTAGATCGGTTTGTTGCCCCCGGGGGAGTGGGTTTCCTCAGCGCGCCCCAGGGGATACCGGGAGGTATCAGCTTCAAGACGGCTCCCGAATCCCTGCCGGCCCGGGAAGGTCCTGTCCTGGCCTTGCGCTATGACTTTACCCCGGTGGAGGCAGCTACCCGGGCGGCCTATGTGGTATTGGGAGATGCCGGCCAAAATCTGCCCCCTGAAGCCCAATCGGTTGGTCTGTGGGTGTACGGCGATGGTAACGGCCACTGGCTGCGGGGTTTGGTGGAGGATGCCCAGGGGCAGCAGTTCCCCATCGACTTTGCCCGCCGGGTAGACTGGGAAGGGTGGCGCTATGTGCGGGCCAATCTCCCTGCCAATGGGGCCGGGCCTCTGACCTTAAAAAGGGTCTATCTGGCAGAACCCGATACCAGCGCAGGCGGGGCAGGGGTCATCTATCTGGCCGATCTCCAGGCGGAACTGCTCCTGGCCTGGCGTACCGACCTGGTGCCGGAGGCGGTGACAGGGGAAGACCCGGCCCGGTTGGCGGACGGGGAACCGGCTCCGGCCGGGACTAAGCTCCTGGTGGTGGGCAATATTGGTGCCGGTGTGGAACGGGAGGCCCTGGCCGCAGTCCTAACGGCGGAGAAAGAGCGCCACGGGGCCGCCTGTATCCTGGCGACGGGTCCTTCGCCGGCAGAAGAAGGGGCCCTTCCGGTGCTTCCGGGCGGGCAGCTGCCCACAAGCTTGCGGACGGACCAATTTTACTCCCTGCACCTCTGGGCAACCCAGGGGGGTTTGCGGGAAACTGATTTTCGCCAGTGGGAGTACCTCAAGGAGGAACTGGCCCGGGTACCGGCCGGTTCTCCCCTCTTTGTCCTCTTAGATCGGGCTCCCTTCAAGGGGGATGTTCCCGGAAGTGGTTTTAATAACAGTGCTGAGGCCGCCTTGTTCCGGCAGTATTTGACCGGTTTCCAGGAGGAGACCGGTGGGGAGGTCTGGGTCCTTGGCGGTGGGACCCCCGCCGGGACCAAGCCCTGGTGGCGGTTGGAGGAAGGAGTACGCTATCTGGGGCTGCCTTCTGTTGCTTCCGCCGACGGCTTTGACTACCTGGTGGTCACCCTGGGTCCCGGGGGCCCGGTGTACAGCTGGCACCAATCTGGTAAGTAATTATTGTACCGGAGGGGGACGGGTAAGATACCGTCCCCCTCCGGCCGTCAACCCAAGACTTGCCCCGTTTGGCCAATAATAGAGAATAGGGAAAATCTAGTGATAAAGGAGGATATTCCCGTTTGATGTCAAATTATACCCTAGCAAGGGGAAAATCTCCTGTTATCTGGCCTCCGGTAAAGGCAACCCATCTGTGACGGCGCCCATACAGAATCCCGGCGGTGCCCGGGTGCTGGAGAGTATATTTCCTGGTAAAACATGAATGGATTATTCACGAGGTCAGCTGGCGGGCGGGCTTTTGTGCCGGAACTGTAAAGGGGAGGTAGGGCAGTGGCAAATTTCAGCTGCAAGTATGGCCCAGCACTGGCGGTGCTGCTGGGGATCATCCTCCTGCCGGTCCAGGTTCTGGCGGCAGAAATGCCTTTGGAGGCTGAACTCCAGGAAGAAATGCTGGCCCTGATAAATGCAGAAAGGGAAAGGGAAGGTTTTTCCCCCCTGATAATAAAGGACGAGCTCACGGCCGTTGCCCTTGCTCATGCCCAGGACATGATTGCCCGGGACTATTTTTCCCATTTGAGTCCGGAGAACGTATCCCCGGCCGATCGCCTGCACCGGGCGGGCATCTCCTTTGCTGTTATGGGGGAGAATCTGGCCGGCAGCACTTCGGTGAGCCGTGCCCATGACCTGCTGATGAGAAGTCCTTGTCACCGGGCCAATATCCTGGATGCCCACTTTCAGGAAGCCGGTATTGCTGTGGTCAAGGGCGGGCGCTACGGGCTGATGATGGTTATGCTGTTTAAGGACTAGTGGTTTTGCGGTGTTTTGGAGGGTTAACATACCTCCTTTTCCTCTTCCTCTTCCTAGGTGGAAACAGGGACAGGGCCATAACTTTAAGGCACCTGTCCCTGTTTCTTTTATAAGAGGAAATCTTCAGTTGTCGGAAGTACCCCTCCACAGCAGGAGACACACTAATCTGCTCAACGAGCTCGGCTCGTTGGGCAGTGACACAACCCGTCCCAACACCTATTCCCTACAACTATTATTTAGCAAGGGATTGGGAGGGTCGGGGCCTTGAATAGTCCTCAGCCCAGTGGCCGGAAGTAAAACGGTGCATGATTAAACTACCCCGCAGGTAGGCTTCCAGGGCGGCAGCGCCCCACAGGCCGGGGAGTCCCCAACCAAGGGAGAGGAAAATCAGGGTAAAGGCAAGCCGGAACCCCAGCATTCCCAGGGCGGTGATATACATAACATAGCGGGTGTCCCCGGCGCCCCGGAGTCCTCCCGCCAAGATCAGGGCCGTGGCCAGAGCCGGTTGGGCAAGGCCCAGCACGCGCAGGGTTTTCCCGGCCAGGGGGATTACCTGCTGGTCTGAGGTAAAGGCCCGGACCACCAATTCGGGGGCAGTGAAAAATAGAATGCCGACCAGGGTGGTAAAAAGGACGGCCCAACGCTGGGTTTCATAACCGCTGGCCCGGGCCCGGGCAATGTTCCCGGCCCCCAGGTTTTGTCCCACCAGGGTGGTGGAAACGGCGCTAAATCCGATGCAGGGATGATTGGTCATCGAATTAGCAGTCATCATGATCTGGTTGGCGGCAATGGCAGTGTCCCCCAGGCCGGCAGCCAGGACTGTATACAGCATTTGACTACCGTGAACAACGCCCTGTTCAAGGGCGGCGGGGACCCCCAGCCGCAGGATATCTTTTATCACAGGTAACTGGATCCGGAAGCTGTCCCGCAGGGAGAGCTGGATCAAGCACCGGGGGTGGAAAAGGCTTCCGATTCCCATTAGTCCCCCCAGGACACCGGCCAGGGCTGTGGCAATGGCTGCCCCGGCAACGCCCAGCTGGGGGAAGGGTCCAATTCCGTAGATAAGAAGGTAATTGCCTATGGCATTGAAGACATTGGCAAATATTACGATGAAAAGGGGGGTCTTCATGTCTCCGGTCCCCTGGAGAATATTGTTGACAACCATCATATAGAAACGCAGGAAAATAGAAAGGGAGACTATCCGCAGGTAGGTGGTCGCCAGGTGCAGGATCTCCGGGTCGGGATTGTCATTGAGGATCAGGGCGGCATTGATGAGCCTTTCGGCGCCGAAATACCCGATTAAGGTAACGCTAGAAGTAGCTATCCCGGTGAAAATCAGGGCCTGACGGGCTACTTCCCTGCCCCGGGATATATCACCAGCCCCCACAGCCTGGGCAATGAGGGCGGTAGCACCGATGCCAAAGGCCGAAACCACGGCAATGGTCAGAAAAAAGATCTGGTTGCTGACCCCCACGGCGGCAATGGCGGTGGCTCCAAGACGCCCTACCATGATCAGGTCCACCACCTGTACCAGCATATTAAAACTCATCCGGGTTACGGCAGGCCAGCTCAGGGAAAGTACAGTACGACGCAGGTTTCCTTCGGTAATAGCCATAGAATCACGCTTTCTCATAAAAATAATAAAGGTACCGAACCGGGCGGTCGGAACCCAATAATCGGTTTCTAAATTTAATTATAAATATTATTGGGAGATTTGGCAATGGGAAGGTGCTTCTCGCTAAAGGCAGTGTGTCGTTTTAAGGCTGGAGACAGATTGTCCTTAATTGTCTTTTCCGGTACCCGCCCCTTGGCGCATATTCTATTGCCAGGCTGCCGGCGTCTGCCTACCCCCTGGCTCTTTGTCCTGGAAACTATCCCGTTAATTTGCTATACTATAACAGCAATGATAACAAAACCGGGAGGATAACCCTATGCCCTTGCGTGGTACAGTTTTTGTCCTTTTGTCGGCAGTTTGTTATGCGTTTCTCTCTATCCTGGCCAAAATTGCCTATGGGTTGGGTTATACCCCCCTGATGCTCCTTTTTATGGAAAAGTTCTTGGTGGGGGCGGTCCTGTGGTCAAGCCTGGCCCTTTTCCAGAGACGACTGCTTCTGATCAGTTCCAGCCAGCTGAGGCATCTTCTGCTTATGGCCCTCTGCGGTTCTTCCCTATGTTCCCTGGGCTTTTTTGCCGCGCTCCAGTACCTGGATGCTTCGGTGGCCACCATCCTTCTCTTTACCAATCCCGTTGTGGTTATAATCCTGGCGGCTGTTTTTTACCGGGAGCCCCTCAGTCCTATCCAACTTTTTTCCCTGGCGGCCTGTATTACAGGGGGTATCCTGGTAGTTGGTTTGTCCATATCGGGTGATATGGTGATGCCGCCCACCGGTGTTGCCCTGGGTCTTTTGGCCAGCTTTGGTTTGGGTTTCCAGACCTTTTACGCCCAGAGGGTCCTCAAGGAGGGTCTGCATCCCCTAACCATAACTACCTATACCAATTCTATCGCCTGCCTGGTCTTTTTTTTCCTAGCCCGCCCTGTATTTCTGTACAATGGCCAACTAACTGCACCGATGTGGGGATTGGCTTTACTCCTGGCCCTGGTCTCATCGGTTTTGCCCAATCTCTTATGCCTGATGGGAATCGATATCATCGGCGCCAGCCGGGCTGCTTTGGTGGCTTCTTTTGAGCTTCCCTGTAATGTTTTTTTTGCCGCCTTTTTTTTGGGGGAACGATTGACCTTAACCCAGCTCCTCGGTGCCCTGTTGGTATTGGCAGGTGTGTTGCTGGTCCAGTGGGAC
>DUVO01000266.1 GCA_012841005.1 Bacillota bacterium
GGAGTCCCAACTGGACTCCAGACAATCGACCGGCATAGGTCGGATCGCCGGCAGTCACCGTTTCTGCCGCCAGTTCGGCGGAATCGGGTTCAGAGGCGCCAAGAATGACCACCAGATTATCAGCACCCTCCGCTTCTGCCAGTTCTTTGATCCGGGCCTGGTTTTCCATGTCCATTGTCCCGGCTGCCGTTCAGACAAAGCATTCGGTGGCTGCAAAGGCCACTTCCGCCCCGGCCGATTTGACACAGGCTTCGATCACCGGAGCCGGAATGCCGTCCCGGTCACCCAAGGCAATTACCTTTTTGCCTTTAAGCTCCATAACTTTCCCTCCTTAACAGCAAGATAGTAGCATCCCGGTCTGGAAACCACCATTAGTTTTCCCCACCGGGTAAGGGACACTCGCCCAAATTCCTGGAGTGTTTTTCCGCACCGTGTCCAGGTCGCCCGGGTTTCTCCCTAGTACCCTTCTCCCCGGAGCTTACCGAAGCCCAGTTCGTTGGTGGCGCCTGTGAGGGCCTGGATTTCTACCTTAATGCTCCCGTCGGGGTTAAGGGAGCCGGCAAAGCCCCCGGCGATGACCTCGACGGTTTTCAGGTCACCGATGATTTTTCCCCGAGGCGGAAGCTCAATGACCTCATTGGCGTTACCGGCACTCACCACGGCATTGGCCACAGGGACCGCATCAGCCAGGGACTGGGAGGCACCGTCACGGCCAGCAAACTCATCGGTAATAAGTACGGTTTTTATCCCCATTTCCTCCAGTTTCCGGCAGTTCATGATCAGGTCGGTATCAGGGTTCCCAAACCCTTCCTCGGTAATTATGGCCCCGTCGGCCCCCAGCATCTGGACCAGCTTGGCAGCATAACTCGACGACCGCTCCTTGTCCGCCAGGGTGACATTCTCATTGCTGATGACGACCCCAAGGAAGCAGAGGTCCTTCCCGTGCCGGGCAAAGAGCCGGCTGATTACCGGATTGTTCTGGTGGTGGTAGGTGGTGTTCTTATCACAGGCAGAGACACAGTTCCCGCTGACAATGGCACCGTCCATTATCTCCATAGGGGACATGATACTGGGGATGATCTTCTTGGCGTCTACTCCGTAAACATAGGTATCATGCAAGAGTCCCTGGGATTGCAGCATATAGAGGTAAACCACCTTGGGCAGTCCGGGGTATTTTGCGGCCGTTTCCGGAACAGCCCCCAGCTCGTAGACCTCCAGCTTGTCAGGTTCAATATCCCTGCCGGCATCTCCGAGGTAAGCCGCTGCCTTTAATCCGGCCATGCGAACGGTGTACTCGTGTTTATGCTGGGACAGGTCCTCTACGGGCGTTACCTTCACCACTACATTCAGGGTCTGGGAGAAGGGTGTGTACTCTGCCTCCGGCCCCGTCATGTCAATTATTCCTTCCTGGAAGCCGACAATCTTTCCTGTGGTCACCACTGCCACCCCGGAAAGGGCGTGGGTGCGGCCGCTGCCCACGGTATCGACCTTGCTGATGAAACCGGGGAAAATCCCTCCCGGCCCTTCCACCTTGACCCTCGGCTCAATAACATCCTTGACAGGAATGATCCGAACATCATCGCCCGGCTTGGCCAGATCCAGTTCAACAGAGGCGATATTGGGATCTTCGGCCAGGAGTCCTTCCAGCTCTGCCTTGTTGATAGAAAGCTTACCGTCCCGGACTTCAGTTTTTTCGCCAAACTGGACATCCTTTATGGTAATCCTTCCCAATTCCAGACGCACTGTCTCTCCCTCCCCTCATTAAGCTTTTCCCCGCCTCTACACCAAAGCTTCCAATTTGGCCACTATGTTCTCCTTAGTAGCCTCACCTCCCACCAGTTTGTCCACTACTTCCCCGGATTTGTAAAAGAGAAATGTGGGCAATGCCATAACCTTCAGATCAACACAGAGACGCCTGTTCTTGGCCGAGTTTACTTTACAGAATTTAATCCTGTCCCCATATTCCCGGGCCAATTTCTCAACCTCCGGCATGAGGGCAAGGCAGGGTGCACACCGGGGGCCCCAGAAATCGACGACCACGGGACGCTCGGAGTTAATCACCTCCTCCTCATAATTCTCTTTGGTCAATTCAAGCAGCTCAACGTCCACAGTGCTCTCCTCCTTATATATGCTTTTGCCCTGATAAATAGTATCCCCGCTGGGTTCGGTTCCAACCGCATCGGGTTGGTCCAGGGTTTATTGATTCTCCTCCAGGTATTTCTCCGCCGCAAAGGCGGCCGTGGCACCATCGCCCGCTGCGGTAACCACCTGCCGCAGCAGTTTCTGCCGGCAGTCGCCGGCGGCAAAGACACCCGGTACCGATGTTTCCATCCGGTCATTGGTAATTATGTAGCCTCTTTCATCCATCTGGACCTGGCCGTCCAGAAAAGCTGTGTTGGGGACAAAACCAATGTAAATGAAGAGCCCGTCGACGGTGACCGGGGTCGTGTGCCCGTCCTTAACGTTCTTAATCACTACCTGCTCCAGGATCTCATTCCCCTTGATCTCTGTGACCACGCTGTCCCAGAGGATCTCGATTTTCTCGTTGGCAAAGGCCCGCTCCTGTACCACCTTGGTCGCCCGCAGGGCATCCCGCCGGTGCACTATGTAGACCTTTTGGGCAAAACGAGTGAGATAAACAGCCTCTTCGACGGCGGCGTCACCGCCCCCGACTACCATAACTGTCAGCCCTTCGTAAAAGGGTCCGTCACAGGTGGCGCAGAAGGAAACCCCCCGCCCGGTAAATTCATCTTCCCCGGGGACGTTGAGTTTCTGCGAAGAACTGCCCGGTGCCAGGATTACCGCCCGGGCCCGGTATTCTCCCTGGTTGGTAGTGATTATTTTCTCCGGCCCGGAAAGCTGAACACCGGTCACTTCCGCCATGTCTATTTCCAATCCAAACCCCTTGGCCTGCTCTTCCATAATGGCTGTCAATTCGTACCCGGCCCCGGAGGAAAAACCAGGATAATTCTCAATCTGTTCTGTGGTGGCAATTTGTCCCCCGGCCAGACCCTTTTCCAGGAGAATGGTCTTGAGTTTGGCCCGGGAGGCATAGAGACCCGCCGTGAGTCCTGCCGGCCCTCCTCCGATAA
>DUVO01000090.1 GCA_012841005.1 Bacillota bacterium
ATTCCTGCAGGCGGGTTTTCACCAGATCCGGCTGTTTGACAAAGAGTATCAGTTCATCGGCCAGAATGTCATCAAGTATCCTTTCCGCCTGTTCCTTTTTCCCCACCCTGATCTTCTCCAGCAATTCCCTCTCCTTCTTGAAGGAATAGATGGGCAGGTATTTTTCCTTCCTTTCCTCCAACAATTCCTGTAACCTTGCCTGCTGATCCTGGATGGCCCGGCGCTGTTCCAGGATAATGCTCCCCTTGCGGGTTAAATAATTTGCCGTCAAAAACAACAGGTCTGCCGCCGCCTTTACACGCTGGGGGGAAATGACCGTCAGTTGCTTCGCTGCCAAGGCCAATTCGGGGGATTCTACCCCCAGGTCCTTGGTCACCTCCCAGATCTCATCCCAAAAAAAATCCTCCGGCTCCCACATTAAAACCTGGCTGCAAATGATTGTAGAGACATGCTCCTCCTCTTGGAGCACGGGGGCAGCCCAACCCACCAGTCCGGCATGGCACCGGAATATATAGGGTTCACCCCACTTGGCCGCTTCCCGCCCGGCAGTGGCATAGGATTTGGCACACCTACTCCTCCCCCGGGGGCAATTCCTGACCAACTGGCAGAACAACGCTTCCGGGAATTCAGAACCAGGGGTAACCTCCAGTGACCCATCACTGCCGCAGAAGACAGCCCTCAACCCGGTGGCATGGGAAAAGGATTTCAGGATCTGCTCCAGGGTTTTTATATCCACTACGGTACCAAAATTGCTGTCGGTTCCCAGCATTGACCTCACCTGCTTCGATATATGATGCTGACACTGCCTTTGCGGGCCGAAAGACCCAGAGGCAAGGAATCAACGCCTCTGGTATTATAGTTCGTAGAGAAATGAACAAAATCCTGCCGCTGCTCCTCAGATCTGTTTATTGGAAAAACCGAGAACCACAACGTGGGAGAGGATGGTATTTCCCAGGGCCACTACAGCGGCATAGGTCCTGAACTGAGGTGCAGGCAGGGTGGGATGGGTAGCATGGAAGTAATCCATGTAATCGTTAAAAAGAAACCACAAGAAAGCCCGCCACACATAATACCGGGGCGGCGGATAGTGGTGCAAAAACAGCGCCGCCTCCAGGGCCATTCCCAGGTGGGAAAGGGAAAGGTGGAGGCTCTCGAAATCGAAGTTGCCGGCGGCCACCCCTGCCTGGACCAGAACCAGGGGGGTCCAGAGACCGTACTTGAGCATGGCCAGGTACCCAAAGGCCTCCAGCCAGTGATTGCGCCGCCCCCGGTAAATATTTACCAAAACCAGGGTGAATAATAGTACGGCCAGGGGGGAATCGGGAACCACCGGCCAGTAGTACCAGGGGGTTGCCTGCAACTGGTGTCGATACCAGTAGAAACCGTAGACGGCCCCCAGGATATTGACCATGATTAAGGGAAGGAAAAGGGAACGGTGGCGGGGAATCTCCACCAGGGCCTTAAGCAAAGGCATCTTTTCACCATTCCTTTACCAAAGTAAAATGACTAGGAGATGACAGGCAAAAGGTCCTATGCCCCCTATTTTTCTTCTTCCCGGGCGGCCAACTGCCGGGCAAATTCCCCCAGCTCACCCCGGGCACAGGCCTTCAGCGCCCCGGCCGCTACATTGACAATAGCTGTGTGCAGGTAATCACCTTCAATTCCCAGGGCCGCCAGCTCTTTTTCCAGGGCCAGGGCTGCCCTGACGCCGGCCCGGGTCGCCAAGGTATTTATCCTTAGGGCCAGGTCATCCTCGCCCCGGACCACCGGTCCCAGCCGGCGGAAAATCTCGCTGAGCAAGGGGAAAACCCCCTCATCATCGGTGGCAACGGCCAGAATCGGAATTTCGCCCCTTCTTGTCTCCTGGGCATGGCCGATGAATCTGACCCCGGCCACCTTCACCCCCGTTCCGGCCAATTCGTGCCGCAGGGGCTCTGTGGGCGCACTGGTAGCTATGTTCACCAGCAGGGTCCCCTCTCCCAGGTACGACCGCAGTTGTTTCGCCACCGGAAGGACGGCAGCCGCTGGTAGGGCCAGGATCACCACATCGACCCCGGCAGTCATTTCCAAGGTACCGGCACTACATCCCGCCTGTTGGGCGATCTGATATGCCTTGAGGGGGTTCCTGTCAACCAGTAGCAGTTCCCTTCCGGGAGCCGCCAGCCTTTCCGCCAGGAGGGAACCCATAGTTCCCGCCCCTATAATAGCTATTTTCACCGGCATCCCTCCAAAGTATTTATCAACCAGGGCATCATAATTTGGCCTGGAGCAAAATTTCCGAGGCCTTTTTTACCGCCTCCCGGTAGTCACCACCCCGGGAAATTTCCTCTGCTATGCAGCACTCCAGGTAATTACTCAATACCACCTTGCTCACTTTTTTCACCGCCGCCTGGAGGGCAGTGAGCTGGGTAATTATCTTGGTACAGTCCTCTCCTTCGGCCACCATCCTTTGAATACCCCGGGCCTGCCCCTCGATCCGCCGCAGGCGGTTGATAATTTTCGTCCTGGCTTCCTCCTCGACCGGATATTCCATTCTGCGACCACCCCTTTAGAATTATGTTGATTTTCCCTTAGAAGCCCCCGCCTCTTCACTCCCCATTAGGCGCCGGTGCTCCTTGTCTGGCCTTGCTTTTCTACCGCCCCTTCTACTTAAATTATTCTATTCCCATCATCATCTTATACCCACCAGGGTATCTATATCCATAGTAGCTTAGCCCCCGTCCAGTGTCAACAGTTGACACGTATGATAGTTGAGAATCTTTTCAAGAGGGGCAACCTGGGGGAGAAGGAGGAATCCGCCGCGGGAAAAGCGAATTTTTCCATAACCCACTATATAGTTGAGAGGAGCAGCAGAAAATGATTCCTGATCCCATTGCCTTTGTTATTGGACCCTTTACCGTCCGCTGGTATGGTCTGTTAATCGCAATCGCTATCCTGATTGGCATTGTCATGGCGTCACGGGAAGTGGAACGACAGGGACTTGATTTGGACCAGTTCCTCAATGTGATCCTGGTGGCAATCCCCTGTGGTTTGCTTGGCGCCCGCTTTTTTTACGTAATCTTCCGCTGGGATTACTACAGCCACAACCCGGTAGAAAGTTTCATGATCTGGAAGGGAGGTCTTACCATCCATGGCGCCATTATCGGGGGGCTTTTGGCCGGCTATGCCATGGCCCGCTATTACCGTCTTCCCTTTATAAAATTAACGGATATAGCCGCCCCCAGCCTTATCCTGGGGCAGGCCATCGGGCGCTGGGGCAATTTTTTTAACCAGGAGGCTTACGGCTATCCCACCGATCTTCCCTGGGCCATGTACATTGACGGTGCCTATCGGCATCCCACCTTCCTCTATGAATCCCTCTGGAATTTGTTTGTTTTCCTTTTCCTCCTCCGGCTGCGCCGCCGGGAAAATATCCGGACCGGGGATATTTTCCTGACCTATGTCGTCGGCTACTCCATGGGCCGGTTCGTCATCGAAGGATTCAGGACCGACAGCCTCATGTTTGGTCCCTACCGGGCCGCCCAGCTGGTCAGTGCCGCCGCTATAATTGCAGCAGCCCTCTACCGGTTCTGGTGGCAACCGCGGCATCCGGGCAGGGAAGCGGCTCTGGAGAAAAAGGTCCAGGAGAGCAATCCAGTAAATCCCTGACACGGTAAGGGGACGCCCCTATTAGGGACGTCCC
>DUVO01000305.1 GCA_012841005.1 Bacillota bacterium
CCCGGCGTTCTCCCAATCATCCGGCGGGCTGCCTCACCTACAGCCAGCATGCGGTTTGTATCCCTCTCGATGGCAACAACCGTTGGTTCCTGCAGGACTACTCCTTTACCTTTAACATAGACCAGGACGCTGGCCGTTCCCAGGTCTATACCTATATCCATGGGAAAAAACATCAATCCGACCCCTTTCCTGCATATTCCCACCTCTTTCAGTAACTTATTCTACCTTTTTCTTCCCTTTCCTCTTTTTTCATGAGCTAATATCCAGATATTTCTTTCGGGTTGCTTCTCCTCCCCGAATATGCCGTTCCGCTTTGTTAATATCAAGGATATTGCGGACCTGTTCGGCCAATTGAGGATTAACAATGGGAAGGCGTTCCGTCAAGTCTTTATGGACTGTGCTCTTACTAACTCCGAAGGCATTAGCTGCCTGCCGTACTGTAGCTTCAGCTGCCACCAAAAACTCCGCTATCTCCAGCACCCTTTGGTAGATATGATCCTTCATGGCCCGTTTTTCCCCCCTCGCGAACTTTAGTTTATGTATATGCAGGGGCAGGGAAACAATGTCTCCTGCCCCTGCGTCCTGCTTCCCGGCCCAAGATATTACCCTGCTGAACTTCCCTTATCAGCTGTTATCCACCCTTCCCTGGTCCGATGGTGAAGAAGCAGGCAGGTACTCCCGGGGGTCAACAGCCTGTCCATTGCAGCGTAATTCAAAATGAAGATGGGGTTCCGAGAATAAGCCGGTCTCCCCCACTACGGCAATTACCTCCCCTTGGGCTACATAACTGCCCACTTCGGGCCGGATATCCTGACAGTGGCCATAGCTGGTTTCCCAGTTGGAACCATGGGCAAGTATAATCACCTGTCCAAGAATGGGATCCTGGTAAATATCTGTCACTGTACCATCCAGTACTGCCTGGACAGGCGTATCCAGCGGGGCAGCCAGATCTACACCGGTATGAAAACGCCAATCGTCAAAAACTGGATGCTGCCGCCAGCCAAAATCCGCCGTAATAGGGGCAATAACAGGATTAATCAGGTTTCCCGGCAGGGGAGGAAGCTCTTGTCCGGCCAACACTGGTACGGCTCCAGCAGGAGTCGGCTCCGGTGGGGTCTCCAGTTCTGTTAACACCGCTTTCTCTACTCCAGCTGCCCCTCCTGGGGTTTCTCCTTGGCCGTTAAGTACCAGAGGCTCCCTGCCCCCATACTGTTCAAATTGCCCCGGGGGGGGACCGGTCAAAGCATCCAGCTCCTTCAGTTCTTCCCCAGGCTCGAGCCTACCCATAGGTCTGGTACCGTAGGCAAGATAAAAAATACCCGACACGGTAACGACAGTCATCAGAAGGGCGGAAAGATAGAGTACTCCCTTACGGGTTAAGGCCCTGCTCCAGGGAAGCCGTTTGTAGGCGGAACGGAGAGATACCCGGGCCGCTTTCATCCTCTTCTGCCAATGCTCCCGGTACATTTTGAATGGCAGCTTGTTGGCCAGCCACTCCCGGGAAAGCTTAAACTTAATTACCATAATTTTCACCTCCGCCTATATTTTGTCCAATTTAACGGACAATATACTTGTCCCATGCCTTTCCTGGCAAATACTACCCTGCAGGGTTAGAAAATAAAAAAAGCGTGCCTTCGCACGCTAAAGTTCCATTACCGCCGTCTTCATGTCTCTAGAACAACTTAACGGGCACTATGCGCCCCGCCACCTCACCCCGGTGGGTGTAGAGTTCCGGCTGCTCAAACCTCGCCAAAGCCGGGGGTAAATCCCCGGACAATAAACCCACCTCCCTGAGGAGTTGAATAACCACCGGAGCCAGAGCCCGATCCGAACCATCTTCAATCTTAACCGCTACCCCCCAGCCCCGGTCGGGAACACCGACACAAAACAGGGCTTCCGCCCCGTCCTTGGCCAGTACTTTACCGGCACAGGTCTCCAGCAGGGCAGTGGTAAAGCGCCCTTCACCGGCCAAAAGTTCCGGATACTGGGCCATGGCTGAAGCAACAGCCTCCATCCCCACCCGCCAGTCGCACTCCTCCTTGTCCGGTTGGGCCAGGTTGGCATAGGCAAAGGCAATATTGTACAGGGGGACGGCAAAGACGGGAACCCCGCAGGTATCCAGACCGGTAATTACATCCCCTGCCGGCACACCCGTTAGCCGCGCTACAGTCGCCAGCATCTCCTGCTGCACAGGATGTTCCAGCCGGGTATAACTGGAAATATCCCAGCCCCGGTACCGGGTAATAGCCAGCATGCAGGCATGTTTACCGGAACAAGCATTATGCCGCGGCCCCGGTTTTTCCCCCGCAGCCGCCAGGGCCCGGGCTGTGGGCCCATGGAAGGGCCGATGGATGCCGCATTGGAGGTGGGCCTCGGACAATCCCACCCGCTCCAAAATGCCCAGTACCTGCTCCTGGTGGACAGGCTGGCCGCTGTGGGAAGCACACATGACCGCTACCTGGGGCAAGGAAAAACTGTAGGCTTTTGCCGCTCCCGAAGTAAAAAGGGGCAATACCTGCAGTGGCTTTGCCCCGGAACGCAAGAATGTAAGCCGGCCCGGCTCCCCTGCCCAATAGAGGACCTTCCCTTCTCGGTTTACAACCACCGCACTGCCGCAATGACTGCTTTCCACCACGTTGCTCCGGTACACCCTGGCTACCACCGGTAATTTCATGGCAATCCCTCCTTCCTGTAATTTTCGACCCCAGGCAGCAATCCCCTTTAACAAAAAGACAAATAGAGGGCAATTCCCGCCAGAAGGAAGCAAAAATAATCTGAAAAGGGAATTGAGGCCCTAGCAAAGTGCAGGTAGACCTGTCCAGGGCAAAGGCAGAGAAAAGAGAAGCAACGACACAAGATTTTTCGCCCCGAAGGGGCAAGTTGTGCCGCTGCTGAATGTGACATGGGGACAAGGTGGAAGATCCTCTAAACTCCAACCACCTATTCGGTAGCCGGCAACCACTCTGCCACCTTGTCCCGATTATCGTTAACCCACCGGGACGCTGCCTCTTCGGGCGTCATCCCGTCTTCGACCATCACCATCACTTCACTCATGTCCTCGGGGGTCCAGGAGAAATTATCCAGGAATTCGTAGAGCACCGGGTCGTCCTCTTCCAAGCCTTCCCTGACAATTGTATGGATATTTTCCGCCTCCCCAAAACCCCCCCTGGGATCATCCAGGTATTTCAGGTCCCAGCGGGCAAACTTCCAGTGGGGGGTCCAGCCTGTCACCACGATCCACTCTTCGTTATCGATGGCCCTCTTCAACGCGGCGGCCATGGAGGCATCGCTGCCGTCAAGGAGTTCAAAATTCTCCTCCAAACCATATTC
>DUVO01000046.1 GCA_012841005.1 Bacillota bacterium
CAGCAGATTTACAGTCTGCCCCCTTTGGCCAGCTCGGGAACCTCTCCACATTTTTGACCACTCCGTCCACCGGCAATTTAATTGGAGCCGACGACCGGACTTGAACCGGTAACCTGCTGATTACAAGTCAGCTGCTCTGCCAATTGAGCTACGTCGGCTTACCGGCGACGTATTACATTATACCTACTTCTCCCGCAGAAGTCAAGTTCCCCATCTTTTTCTTTACCCGCCTTACAGGACAATAACAGCGCAACCGCCCTGCTGGTGCCCTTCCCGGACGCCCCGGTGCCGATTAGTATTATTTACCTCTAGAACCTTCCTACATTTCATCCCTATTTTCCAGGTACTTTTCCAGTTTCCTCTTCACCCTTTGCAGGGCATTATCAATAGATTTTACATGGCGCCTCAGGTCCCCGGCGATTTCCTGATAGGACTTTCCTTCCAGGTAAGCCATCAGCACCTTCCATTCCAGCTCGCTTAAGATCTCTCCCATCTTTGCCTCAATGTCACCAAATTCTTCCCGGTTGATAATTAGTTCCTCCGGGTCGGTTATTCTCGTTCCGGAAATAACATCCAAAAGGGTTCGATCGGAATCTTCATCATAGATGGGCTTATTTAAAGAAATGTAAGAATTCAAAGGGATATGCTTCTGCCGGGTTGCTGTCTTAATGGCAGTGATGATCTGTCTGGTAATACAGAGTTCGGCAAAGGCCCGGAAGGAGGCAAGTTTATCGCTCCGGAAATCACGTATGGCCTTGTAAAGCCCAATCATACCTTCCTGGATAATATCTTCCCGGTCCGCCCCCACTAAAAAATAGGATCTCGCCTTGGCACGGACGAAGTTCTTGTATTTATTGATCAGAAACTCCAAAGCATTATAACAGCCATCTCTAGCCCGTTGAACTATTTCCTCATCCAGCATTTCTT
This sequence comes from Bacillota bacterium, assembly GCA_012841005.1. Classification (GTDB taxonomy): domain Bacteria; phylum Bacillota; class DTU030; order DTU030; family DTU030; genus DTU030. Next base: position 928 of record DUVO01000046.1, read on the forward strand.
CATATTCAGGGGTATATTTCTGCTGGGCTGATAGCGTCACCAACATCGCCTCCGTCTCAGTTTTTACGAAACCCTATTGAGCTGGCCTTTCCAGAACCCCTTGCGGGTAAAACATTCAGACAGGTACAGAAACAAATATTGCCTCGTAAAGGGATCAACCATTATACCAGGAGGCGCTGTATATTACCTTTATTATACCTTAGCCAGCAAAAGCAAGTCAAGCTTGTCCCTTTCTAAAGGGGTCCTCCTCAATTCCCCAGATCCGGACCCCTGCGGAACACCCGCGGCCGCGGATGATAGAAACTTTCACTGACTATTTCCCGCCTGATTTCCCTTTCTCCCAAGCTTACCACCCGCTCAACCCGAACCCGGTAGCCCGGCGTCCCGGGTTCCTCCTCCAACAACTCGCCCCCCTGGAGGGTGGGATCGATCACATATTCAACGGGTGCCTCAATCTCCTCTATTTCTCCAATTTCCAGATGGATTTTCTCCGGTGTCCACCTTTTCCCCAAAACTGCCACCTCCAGGCGGTCTTCCCGGGTCCGGGCAACTACCAGGAGGGGACTAATTCCCCCATTGGCCAGCTTAAGGTCCAAATGATCATAGACTACGGTAGCATCCAGTCCCATGGGTATATAGGCTACGGGCCGGGAATGGCAGTGGCGTTCCACAACATCCATACCGGCCAGAAGGGCGGCATGAAAGAGGGTGGAGGAAACCTGGCACACCCCGCCGCCAAAACCGGGAACCAGTTCCAGGTTTACCAGTTCCGGAGCCTCGAAGAAACCATATTCCGGCTCCCGCGGTCCCACAATGTCGTTGAAGGAAAGCACGGCCCCCGGTTCAATTAAGGTCCCGTCGAGGGCGGCAGCAGCCACCTGAATGTTGCCAGTACGGTTCCCTTCCCTGGGGTCAAAAATAGTTACTGCCTGCCCCAGTATCCTGGGCTCGCCCAAGGCCAATATATCCGCCCTGGTTGTCGCCGGCTCAACCTCCCGTACCACCAGGGGAACCTGTCCCGGCTGGAAACTCTTCACTTCTGCCTCCAGGCGTTCCCAGGATGCCCTCTGTTCCAATTCCAGACCCTTCTGGCCCGGGATTATTGTCAAAGTATCCGGGTCCAGGGAGGCATTTTGGGGCCTTCTGTTCAGTTCCCGGGCAAGGGCGGCAAAATATTCCTCCCGCCGTCCTTCGTCCACCACCAAAGGAAGCTCGATCTCCCTGCCCCGCCGCCAGGTTCGCCAGCGTTCCCGGGCCTGCTCCAGCAGGCTGCCTTTTCTTCCCACCCCGTAGGCCCGTCGCAGCAGTGTCTTTCTATCGATCCGGATCCCTAGTTCCTCCGGGGTCAGTTCCCAGATCCTATCACCATAGTAAAGGTGTACCGGTTTGGTCTCCAACTCCAAGGCCAGATCTTCTATAATGCCTGCGGCATCTCCCCTGGGCATCCCGCCCAGATAATGGTTATGAATCCGCACCCCATAAACAATACGGCCCTCCATATGGTATTCCAGTCCCCACCAGAGTCCTGTCAAGAAGAGGAAAAAAACGAAAAATCCCCCCGCCAGCAGTACCAGCCGGTTTCTGGCCATAGATTATCTTTCTCCTCCGGCCCGTTGTCTCACTATCTCATACATAACCAGGGAGCCGGCCACCGAGGCATTGAGGGAAGAAATGCGGCCCCGCATGGGCAGTGTAACTAAAAAGTCACATTTCTCCTTTACCAGACGGTGTATTCCCTTCCCTTCGCTCCCAATAACCACGGCTATGGGACCGGTCAAGTCGGCAGCAGTGTAGACCCGTTCCCCCTGGGGGTCTGCCCCCACTACCCAGAGACCCCGGCTTTTCAGGTCTTCGATACACCGGGCCAGGTTCGGTACCTGGGCAACGGCCATGTATTCCAGGGCCCCGGCCGATGCCCGGCCGACTGCAGCCGTTAAGGGTGCCGCCCGCCGTTTCGGCACCACCACACCATGGACCCCCGCACCTTCAGCGGTACGAATCAAGGCACCTAGGTTGTGGGGGTCCTCTATGCCATCCAAAACAAGAAGAAAGGGTTCTTCCTGGCGTTCCCGGGCCACCCTTAAAATATCATCCACTGTTACATATTCCTTGGCCAGGGCCAGGGCAATAACACCCTGATGTTTACCGGTCAGGGACATCCGGTCCAGGCGCATTCTCTCTACCTCCTGAACCAGTACTCCCCTCTCCCGGGCCAGCCGCCGCAGTTCCTGCAGGGGGCCGGGCCTGCTTCCCTCAGCCACCAGGATTTTCCCTATGGGGCGCCCTGAACGCAGCGCCTCCAAAACAGCATTTCGTCCCTCGATGTTTTCTTCAACCACCCTTGACCCTCCCCCCAAACTGAAGGTCGCCTTTATTATTCTACTCCCTGGTCTCCCCTTTTATGACCTGCCACCAGTTCCTGAAGCAGGGGCGCCCGGCCGCAGGACATATCCCCCTCATAGCAGACGCCTTCTACCTCGCAGCTGGGCCCGGCCAGGGCAAAGAGGCGGGGTGCTACTTTCCGAACCTCGGCCAGCATTTTTTCTGCCAGTTCCCTGATTTCCCACTGGGCTCGCTGGCAGCACCGCAGCCGCAGGAAATTGTGGAGGCTTCTGGCATTAAAGGTTGCCACCAATTTTGTCTCACAGGCGTTGGGGAGCAGGTAACGGGCGTCCTCTTTGGGGACTATACCCGCCAACTGCGAATATGCTTCCCGGAGCTTCGTCATGGCCTCTTGATAAACCGCCAGGGCCCCGGGATTTTCCCTGATAGTAGGGGGCACAATATAGGCAAAATCGTCCTCGGCCAC
>DUVO01000034.1 GCA_012841005.1 Bacillota bacterium
GCTTGTGCAATATTTTTCTATGAGCCTGACCTGCCAAAGACCCTGCAGGAATAGAAAAAGGGGAAGGGACCGGCACTCTGTGCCGGTCCCTTCGGGTATAATCGGGTATAATATTGGTTAGAGAACCCTTCCACCTTTGTACGACATTTTGCATGTAAGGGAAGATAAGGCTGATATTAGCAGGAATTACTGCTGCGGATTTGGAAACCACTGCCCAGCCACGAACTGCGGTAATCGATGGTGCTGCCGCCCAGATACTGCTCAAGTTCCCGGTCCACAACAAAGGAAAAACCTGCTACTTCGATGACAGTGTCTTCTTCTCGAACTGACTCGTCCAGAGTCAGGCCAAACCTGGGTCCGCCTCAACCAAATCCCTGCAGGTATATGCGGATAAGGGGATTTGCTTCCTGTTTTTCGGCCAGGAGTTCCTGGAGCTTTTCCTTGGCCCGGGGAGTAATATTGAGCACCGGTCCCACTCCTTTCGTGAATTGATGGAATAATACCCCTATGGGTATTTTGACATACCGGCTCTGTTTTGTCAACAGACGGAACGGGGAAATTACTATAATAAGCAGGTAGCACAGATGGGGAGTGATTTTACGGATAAGGTACTTGTGGAAAGGTATAAAGATCCCCGCCTGGGAGAAATGGTTCTTACCAGACGGGGCGAACACTATGAGATTATTTTCAATGGAGTTTTTTTAATGGCAACCTATGGAGGCGAGTCGGAACGGGAAATGGTGAGGCTGGCCCTGCGGGAAATCAGCCGGAGGGGACGGAAGAAGGGAATACAACTGTTAATTGGCGGTTTGGGAATGGGATTCAGCCTCCAGGAAGCCCTCAAGTCCCGGGCGGTGGAGCGGGTGGTTGTAGTTGAAGTGGCGCCCCCGGTTATTAAGTGGAACCGGTGTTATTTTGGTGGTTTTAATGATAATGCCCTGTCCGATGGGCGTACGGAACTTGTTCTCGACGACCTGTACCTTTATCTTAAGAGGGCAACGCCGGAAAACTATGATGGCATAATTTTGGATATTGATAATGGACCCGATTGGCTGGTGTTGGCTTCGAACCAAAGGCTGTATACCGGTGCGGGGTTGTCCCGGGTGCGGGACCTCCTGCGGCCGGGGGGCTGTTTTGTCTTGTGGTCCCTGACAAAAAATGCAGCTTTTAGAGAGGAGTTGTCCCGTTTATTTTCGACTTTTCGGGTGGAGAGGGTAGATGATGCTTATCTCTACCTGGCCTGTAAATAAAAAGAAGCATGAGAAAGGCGGTGGGGGCAATGGCTCTCTTTGCCCTGGGGGATTTACATTTATCCCATGCAGTAGCAGTAGCAAAACCGATGGACATCTTTGGGCCAGTATGGGAAAAGCACGAGGACAAGATCGCCAGGAACTGGCGCCGGATTGTGCGGCCGGAAGATTTGGTCCTGATTCCCGGTGATATTTCCTGGGCTCTAAAACTTGATGGGGCACTGCCAGATCTTAACTGGCTTGCCCGGCTTCCCGGGGAAAAGCTCCTGGTACGGGGCAATCATGATTACTGGTGGACTGGGATCGGAAAAATACGGCGGGTGCTCCCGCCGGGTATCTATGCCCTGCAGAATTATTATTTTCCCTGGAGAGAATGGGCCATTTGCGGTACCCGTGGTTGGATTTGCCCCGGCCAGGAGGGATTTGATCCTGTACATGATGAGAAGCTTTACCGGCGGGAACTCGGACGTCTCCGGTTATCCCTGGAAAAGGCCGTTAAAGATGGTTTTGAGCAAATAGTGGTTGCCCTCCATTACCCTCCTACCAATGGGCGGCATGAACCCTCGGGCTTTACGGATCTTTTTCATAACTATCCGGTGAAAAAGTGTATATATGGACATCTCCACGGCGAGGCCCAGACTGCAGCCCTGGTGGGGGAATGGGAGGGAATTGAATATAGCCTGGTGGCTGCCGATGCCGTTGATTTTACTCCTGTCCTAATCTTGGCCTAAGCCCGTGCTTCCATACTATTCTCTGGCTTCAGCCTGTTCTGGGTCCTTGGTTGAAATCCCCAGAAGGTCATAACCGATACAGTAACCCGATAAGCCTTCGACAAGAAAACCGAGGCCAAGGAGGGACAGAAACAAACCCCGTCGGTTTTGCAACAGTCGCAGGATTCCCAGGGAGGAAAGGAAATCTGCTACCAGCGGGAGCAGGACATCTGGCCCTGTCCGGCGAAATAATAGAAGAATTGAAACTAAAAGGGCGGGAGTAAGATGGTCACTAAGGGGCAGTTGAGTAAAGGGGAGCTTTTTTTCTCTTTACCCGTCAGTTTTATTTTTATCGGTGTAGCCCTCTGGAACTGGAGCTACGGCTTTTCCCATCTTATCAACTGGATCTGGCTCCTTATCGGTCTGAATCGTTTACTATCTTTAGCCAGGAAGGCTTTTCCCCACTGGCATGGTATCCTTATCCCCTTTCCCTGGTATCTTCCTTTGCCCTGATACTTCTGGTGGCCTTTGTTAGCCTTTCGCTATTTCCTGTAGGATTCTACGGGGACCATTTGAACTTGAATCTAAGAGTAGAAAAGCCTCCAATATTAAAGCGCCCCGGCGCTTTTTTTAATTTATGCCGGCACAATATAGTTTGCAAAAAATTATGTAATCATAGGAAGGAATTGTAAAACTTCTGTTGTATATTAACAGTCAGGTCATTAAAATTTAAATATTTACATTATAAAAAATAATACCGCCTTTGTTTACACTAACTAAAGTTCGCAGGTTTCGGAAAGTATAAATAATACCGCCTTTGTTTACACTAACTATAAAGTTCGCAGGTTTCGGAAAGTCAAATTGCGGCAGCGCCTTAAACAGCATTGGAGCCGCGAAAGCTAAAGGGCGCAGACCTGAGAGGGAAAGCCTGGATGAGGCTGAAGCCCGCTGGGATCCTTTGTCACCGCTTGTGGGAGCCGGAGCCCGTCACTAGAGAGCCTTTCTGCTGTAAAGCTGCTAGGGGGTAATGCAGTGGAATCCTGTATAAAAAGAGTGGTAGTTTCAAGAAATACTTGGTAAGGAGGTGATTGGGGGCAAGGTTGATGCGGGGATGGCAGGGGTAAGCACGCAGATCGAAAGGAGTGAATTCAATGGCAAAACCGAAGGTTGCTGTGGCTAAAGCCGGTGCCCTGAAGGGCAATGCCGAGTTTATGGGGGGAAGGTTTGTCCGCTATGATGAAGATGTGGCAGCGATAAAGAAGACGGTTGCTGAAGCCGTTGAACTTGCCGTTGGGAGCCTCGACAAAATAATCCAACCCGGAGACCGGGTTTTGATCAAACCCAATCTGGCCTTCCAGGCTCCCCCCGAGAGTCATGCCGTGGTCGACCCCCGGGTCGTTGAAGCGGTGGCGGCCTATGTGAAGGAAAACTCTCGGGCCGCTGAAGTCTGGGTGGGTGATAATCCCTCCCTGGGTAAGCAGGTAGGCCGTGCCGCTCCGGCCTTTAAAGAGTCTGGAATGGAAGAGGCCGCCCTGCGGGGTGGGGCCGATAAAGTCATCTACTTTGATGAGACGGCTACTGTGGAGGTAAAGATCCCCGAGGCCAAGGTGTTCAAATGTGCTGAGGTTTTCCGCCCCTTCTTAGATGCCGATGTGGTCATAAACCTGCCCAAAATGAAGGTTCACCTGGCGGGTACCGTCACCCTGGGCTTGAAGAACTGGAACGGGATTATCCCCAACCGGCATCCCAGTGCCCAGCAGCAGGGTGCCCACCGGATTGATCTGGGACAGAAATTTGCCGATATGTACCGGATCCGGAAGGCGGACCTGACTATTGTCGATGCCATAATTGGCATGGAAGGCCAGGGACCCCATGCCGGCACTCCCGTGGAAATGAACCTCATCGTAGCCGGCCAGGACACCGTTGCCGTTGATGCTGTTTGTTCCTATATTATGGGATTTGATCCTGTGGAAATACCGGCGGTGCGGATTGCCGCAACCGAGGGTCTGGGTGAAATTGATCTCAATAAGATGGAACTGGTTGGTGTACATCCCGACTGTGTCCGAAAAGTATTCAAGCGCCCCAATGATAACCCGGTGGGGATGTACAGGGGGATGACGGTTCTTATCCAGCAGGCAACTCCCGGCTGCTATGTCAACATAAGGGGTTCCCTCGATTCCTTCAA
>DUVO01000083.1 GCA_012841005.1 Bacillota bacterium
CGGGAATGGACCTATCCCTCCGGGCCATCCGGGAACAGGTGGCCTCGGCGGTGGACCTCATCGTCCACCAGAGCAGGCTTCCTGGGGGCAGCCGCAAGATCACCCACATCACCGAAGTCTTGGGACTGGAAGGTGATGTCATTACCCTCCAAGACCTCTTCCTGTTCCGGCAGCAGGGTGTCGATTCCCGGGGAGGGGTGCAGGGGGAATTCGCCAGCACCGGCATCCGCCCCCGCTTTCTGGAGAAGCTCAAGGCAGCGGGCATCGAACTTGCCCCTGAGATCTTTTGGCACAGCCAGGGGGGAGGTAATTAGATATGTCGGCTGCCGTGACAGCTTCCCTGTTGGGGTTTTGCACCGCTTTTTTCCTTGTGGAATCGGTCACCTGGTGGTTCTACAGCCGGAATACCCGGGGAAAGAAGCGCCTGGAAGAGTATTTTGCCCGGCCGGAGGCGTCCGCCGGCGAGGGACAGGCCGGCTCCCGCCTGGACCTGCGCCGCTTATTCTTCCACCTTGGCGGGCTGCTGGCCCCTCGCCAGTATACCCGGATAGTGGAAAAGAAACTGGCCCAAGCCAACCTCCTCCTGCGACCGGAAGAATTCCTCGGCATCCACCTGCTGGCCGTGGCGGGCGGTCTGGCTCTGGGTTTCCTTTTGGGAGGGAACCTGGTTTCCAGCTTGGCCCTGGGGGGGATGGGACTCTTGTTCCCCCTGCTCTTTCTGGACCAGGCCAAGGTGAAGCGGGCCGAGGCCTTCAACAACCAGATTGGTGAAGCCCTGGTCTTGATGGGCAACTCCCTCAGGGCCGGGTACGGACTGCTCCAGGCCATGGAAGTGGTAGGGCGGGAGATGACTCCCCCCATCTCCCAGGAATTTGGCCGGATCTTAAAGGAGATCAACCTGGGGGTGGGGACGGAAGAGGCCCTCCAGAACATGGCGGTCCGGGTGAAGAGCGATGACTGGGATCTGGTGCTGACGGCGGTGTTGATCCAGCGCCAGGTCGGCGGTAACCTGGCGGAAATACTCCAGAACATCGCCCACACCATCCGGGAGCGGGTCCGGATCAAGCAGGAGGTCCGGACCCTGACGGCCCAGGGCCGCCTCTCGGGGATTATCATCTCCCTCCTCCCCTTTGCCCTGGCCGTCTTTCTCTTCTTCAGCAACCCCGATTACATAATGGTGCTTTTTCGCCACCCGGTGGGGCTCTTCATGCTGGGCCTGGGCCTGGCAGCCCAGATTATCGGTATTATCCTCATCCGGCGGATTATAAGAATAGAGGTTTGAAGGGTAGACGGCTGTGAAACTATCAACTATCAATTGTCCCCTTTCAACTGCCCAATGTCCGCTGTATTAAAACTGTCAATTGTCTCGTAGGGGGGTAGGTATTCTCATGGTTTACCTGATCTGCATGACCGGGGCCCTATTTGTCTTTGTTCTGGTCCAACTGCTGGTTTCCCTCTGGGGCCGGGATCGGCGGCGGGTGCTGGCCCGTCTCGACAGCCTGCGCACCCCCGTTCCGGCGGAATTGGAAAGTGAACTCAAGGCCCCCTTCTCCCAGCGGGTTGTCCTCCCCGGGCTGCAGCTGGCCGGGTCCTTCCTCACCCGTCTGACCCCCGGGGGGATGCAGGAGGGAATCCGCCGCAAACTGATCCTGGCCGGATCGCCGGGTAAACTGGGACCCAATGAATTCCTGGGGCTGCAGGGGCTGGCCGGGCTGGCCGGCCTGGGGCTCGGGATTATCCTAGCCCGGCTGGTGGCGGGGCAGGTTCCCCTCTGGGGAATGGCCGGGTTAGCCGGGGGCCTCCTGTTTCCCCACCTCTACCTGGGTCAGACCCTGGAAGGGCGGCAGAAAAAGGTGCGGCGCTCCCTCCCCGACGTCCTGGATCTCTTGACCATCAGCGTTGAGGCCGGCCTTGGCTTTGATGCGGCCGTGCTGCGGGTGACGGAAAAACTAGGCGGCGTCCTGGGGGAGGAGTTTTCCCGGGTGCTGCAGGAAACCAAGATGGGCAAGTCCCGCCGCGAGGCCCTGCGGGACATGGCCGCCCGGGTCGGTGTTGACGACGTGAGCTCCTTTGTCAATGCCGTGATCCAGGCGGAACAGCTGGGGGTGAGTATCGGGTCGGTGCTGCGGCTCCAATCCCAGGCCATGCGGGTTAAAAGGCGGCAGCGGGCGGAAGAGGCCGCCCTGCAGGCCCCGGTAAAGATGCTCTTTCCCCTGATCTTCTTTATCTTTCCCGGCCTCTTTGTGGTCCTGCTGGGGCCGGCGGTCATCCAGATCATGGAAACATTGCTGGGCATGTAATCCCGTCTTCTGCGCAGACCATGGTGACGGCACATTTCTTAAGATGCTGTTTCCATGGTTTTTCCAACTCTTCTGAGGCTAGGAACAGACAAAACAGCGCCAGTTGTCCCCCCCTTCTTTCCCTTGAGGAGGCTGGCTCTGCCAGGTGAAGGCTTAAACCGGTGGGCTTTGGCGGTTTTTTCAACCTGCGCCTGGTCGTCAGCCAACCGGCAGGAACTTGACATTTTACCCTGGTGGCCCGGCTGTCTATAATCTAAGCAGCAATCCGGTGTGGAGGAGGCTTGGTAAAATGCTGGAAAAGCTGCTGTATCAGGCCCAGGGGGGAGATCGGGCGGCCCTGGCAGAGATTGTCAGCCGGTTTCAGCCCCTGGTTTTGGCCACGGCCAGGCGGTTGGCGACTGAGGGCACAGAGTGGATGGACCTGGTCCAGGAGGGCAATCTGGCCCTGGTAGAGGCGGTCTTTGACTTTAATCCCCGGGGCAGGGCCGGGTTTCCCTGGTATGCCCGGCGCCGGGTCTACTTTGCCATCTTCAATTACCGCCGGAATGGGCTCCGGACGGCGGAAAGGGAGAGTTTGACCCTGGATCTCCCCCTGGAGGGGGAAGAAGGGGCAACCCTCCTTGACCTGCTCCCGGCGGGGGAGAAAGGGCCCGAAGAGGAGGTTCTCTCCCGCAGCCGCTACCTAGAGCTCCGCCTGGCCCTGGCCAGGCTCCCGGAAAAGCAACGGCAGGTCCTGAAGGGTCTTTATGTGGAGGGGAAGGGGGTTACCGAGGTGGGCAGGGAAATGGGGATAGGTCCTTCCTCGGTGAAGGGATTGGAGGGCAGGGGCTTGAAGAACCTGGCCCGGCTCCTGGGGAGAGAAGGCTAAAATTACCAGTTCCTTTTTCCGGTTTTTGTTGCTATCCGGCCCCCATTGTTATATTATTGGGATAGAAGATAGGTCTGGCCATTTCTAGTAAAATCAGGCAAAGGAGGATGAGCATGCGAAAAGCTAGTTTGCTGCTGGCGCTTGTACTGGTCTTTGTTTCGGCAGGCACCGTGGTGGCAGCGGAACCGGAGGTTGTTCCTGCCGGTGTGTTGACCAGGGGCGAGTTTGCCGCCCTGCTGGTCGAAGCCGGGGGATTGGAAGGGGAATTACCCCCGGCCGATTTGCTGGTAGAAAAAGGAATAATGAAGGGCTATCCCGATGGAGGGACTTACTTAGACCAGGGGATTACCCGGCTTGAGGCAGTGGTCCTGGCTGCCAAGACCCTGGGCTTGGAGGGCAGTATTGTTCCCCCGGCTGGGGTAGAGGTGCCCCTCCCGGCCGGGCACTGGGGTTACAACTTCTATGCCTGGTTTGTCCGCCAGGGTCTGGTGGAGGGCGGCCCCACTGAAATCATCAGCCGCGAGGAAGGGGAGGCCTTCCTGAAGAAGGTCTTCGGCAGTGATCCAGCAGCCATTGCCCTGCAGGAAGAGATCCGGGCCAAGACCCTGGAAATGGAAAATATGGCAATGCGGATGGTCATGAGCGGCAACATGACTGTAATCCCCCGGGCCGGGTTGGATGAAACGGAGGAATTCCCGGAAATCGGCATGAAGATGAAGCTTACCCAGGAAATGGTAATGCCCGACCGGGTGCATCAGGTAATGGAGATGGATATGGCCATTCCCGGGGTGGGGGAGGAGAAAATCACCACCGAGACCTATATTGCCGACGGGAAAATGTACCAGCGGCTTCCTGATCCTGAGACCGGTGAACTGAAATGGTTCCGGCAGCCGGAAAGCCTGTTCCCCAATTTGGATGAGGTCATAG
>DUVO01000036.1 GCA_012841005.1 Bacillota bacterium
CGTGCCCAGGGCCCGCAGGAAGATTATTTCCTCGCCGATACCAACCTGCAAGATTTTGGACAGCTCGATATCAGCGGCTATTACCCGGTGTTCCAGGACCTCCATCCCCGGCTGCCATCCCTTGGCCCTGATAGTATCCATAAAGTTGGTGATGGCAAAGGCCTGTTGTTCCACCTTTTGGGGATTGGCCACAAAGGTGCCCTTGCCCTGGATGCGGTAGAAAATCCCCTCGGCAATGGCTTCCGCCAGTGCCTGGCGGACCGTGGTCCTGCTCAGGCGGAACTGCTGGCACAATTCCCGTTCAGAAGGAATCTGCTGGTCGGGTTTTAGATTTCCCTTCTCAATTTCCTCGTACAGGTACTCCTTCAGCTGTTTATACAGTGGTCTGGCTCCGGTGGGGTCAAGCAAAACCACACCCTCCTTCCCAAAAAAGTTGTCACTACCTCTCCCGCTACTTGTTATGACCTGTCATGATCAGTATATTCTATGTCATTTGACATTGTTTTTAGAATTCCTCTTTTCTTTGGAATTTTATATTGTTAATTTATTAACTATTTCCTGCAACGGGCATTAACTCCCCCTGCGGGCGACCACAGCCAAACACCCACCCTGTGCGCCCACGTAAAGGTAGTCACTGATCAACCAGCAATGCAATCCGACCTTGTTCCCCCACGCTGTGAACTCCCAAAAGAGGAAATTGTCCATTGTCAATTGTCAATTGTAAAGTGTGATATAATCGGGCTGGAGGGAATTTCTATGGACCGGAGCATAATCCATGTGGATATGGACGCCTTCTTTGCCGCCATTGAACAGCGGGACAACCCTAACCTGCGGGGCAAACCGGTGGTGGTTGGCGGGAGCAATCCCCATTCCCGGGGGGTAGTCTCAACTGCCTCCTACGAGGCGCGAGCCTATGGGATTCATTCGGCCATGCCTTTGAAACAGGCCTACCTCCGCTGCCCCCAGGCCGTTTTCCTCCCTGTCCATATGGCCAAATACAAAGAGGTATCCGGCCAAATTCACCGGATCTTCCGCCGCTATACCTCTACCATAGAGCCTGTTTCCCTGGATGAGGCCTTCCTGGATATTACCGGAGCGGACGCCGTCTCCCTGGCCCGGGAAATCAAAGACCGGATCAGGGAAGAGCTGCGGCTCACCGCCTCCGTGGGCATCTCCTACAATAAATTCCTGGCCAAGCTGGCCTCAGACCTGGAAAAACCCGACGGCTTCACCGTTATCCCCCGGGAAAATGTAGAGGCATTTCTTGCTCCCCTCCCGGTGCGCCGGATCTGGGGGGTGGGACCCCGTACCCAGGGATTCTTAAACGACCTGGGCATTTTTACCATCGGCGACCTGCAGCGGCTGGACAGAGACTTCCTGGTAAAAACCTTCGGCAAGTGGGGAGAAGAACTCTATCTTTTGGCCCAGGGCATCGATGACCGGCCGGTGAAGGCCAGTCGCAAGCCCAAATCCCTGGGAGAAGAGCTTACCTTCCCCCGGGACGAAGATGATCCCGAGAAACTCAGGGCCTGCCTGGCGGAATTTGCCCGGGCCCTGGGACAACGCTTGGAAAAGAAGGGCCTGGAATGCCGCACCGTTACCCTGAAAATCCGCTTTCCCGATTTTGTTACCATTACCAGAAGCCTTACCTTCCCCGACCCGACCGCCCGGCCGGAAGAACTATACCGGCGCTCCCTGCTCCTTTTGGAAAAGGTGGAGCTGAACCGCCGCAGTGTCCGCCTCATCGGCCTTACGGTGAGCAACTTCATCTATCCCGGGGAACCCTACCAGCTGACCCTCTGGTAAGAAAACCGGCAATTTACCCTGAGCCCGGGGTGCCTTTAACGGTCTACCCAAAAATGCCGATCAGTGATACAATAGTTTATCGATATTAGTATTACCAACACAGCCCGGAAGAGGGCTACACTGAAAGGAAGGAACGACAGTTGACCATGAGGAGAACCGTCTTGCGCTACATAATAATCCTCACAGGCCTTAACCTTTACGGCCTGGGAATCTACTTTACCCTTTTAGCCGACCTGGGTACAGACCC
>DUVO01000248.1 GCA_012841005.1 Bacillota bacterium
CTTTGCTCAGGATATATTTCTTTCGCCTTTCCACTTAAAATAGCGTCGGCAAATTTTTCAAACACTTCATATCGTTCGATAGCAATCCCCCTTTTGGAATCTGCTAAAAGCAAAAGGATATCTCCAGTAGAAATATTGAACATTTCTCTGACTTCCTTTGGTATTACTATCTGCCCCTTAGAGCCAACCTTGACAGAACTCATAAACTTTCTACTTCTATCCTTTGATCTCATAAATGACACTCCTCAGCAATATAACTTGTATTACTTGTATAACTTATTATACCGAAATGTATTCTTTTTGTAAAATATAATGGTCTCTCATTACCGCATAAATTATGGATAATTACCATTGTGGTCAATATTTTTGTCTCGTAACCTTACAAAAAACCCACTTTTAACAAAGTGGGTTTAAAGAGATAGTTTTTACTTGTTTACTTTGCATTCTGACGGCAGGGTACTTGACCAGGAAAGCAGTGAGTCGGAGCATGCCTTCAGCGGCAAGGTCAGCGGCAACACCCTGAAAGGAAAATTCTACACGACCAATCCGATTACGGAATGGGAGTTTGAGGCAACCATGTCTGCAGGCGGATAAAGCTTTGACGGCCTTGAGTATTACAGCGATACACCGTGGGCCGTGCACGGCGTAAAAACAGGTAATTAAAATTTACCAAAAGGAACCGATAGATCTATTACCGCCTGTGATGCCGGCTTCACCGCCGCTTGAGCCTCCTGGAATTCGTATGCCTTTTACCTATATGAAACTGCGTTATACCGCTGAAGGGGAATCTTCTCCGACTACCGGACCGTGAAAGGGGGGATGCAATCATGGGCAGATGTTTTGGCAGAAAATTTCATAAAACTGGGCGGGGATTTTCAGCTGAATTCCTATGTGGAGAAAATAATAACAAAAAACGGAACTGCAGTTGGCGTCTTATGCAAAAATAAAATTTATAACGCAGATTATATTACATCTGCCGGGGATTACAAGAAAACTTTTCTGCAGCTTTTAGACGACAAAAGCCTTATTTCACAAGGGTTAAGGGATGATATAGAAAAAGCTGCCGTTTCAGAGGGTTTCTTCACGGTATATCTGGGGTTAAAAATGTCCAATGAGGAACTAAGCAATTATATGAAAGTTCCTCATGTGTTTCCTTTACACAATAAGACCGGTTACGATATTTACAACTCCGCAGACCCTGAGTTTTTCAGCAAGACGTCCGCTTCACTTTATTCGCCGTCAATGGTGAATCCCAAACATGCTCCCCAGGGCAAATCTTCATTGATGCTGCAGACTTTAGTGCCGAATCAATGGATGAATAACTGGGGCGGCGGGGACAGGGATATATACAGGCAATTGAAGGAAAAAGCAATGGACGCCATGATAGAGGACGCATCCAGGCTTATTCCCGATTGTGTAAATAATTTTGGGCTTCATCATAAATTTTGCGGTAGCGGATCCTCTGGGGGGCGGCCCAGAGCGCTTCAAAGCCGAAGAGATACTCTCCCTTATAAAGAGATAAAAGCCTTGATGCCAGTTCCTCCGTCTTCCGGGACTTGAATTCTTCGCATGTCCTTTCAAAAAGATCGATATCGTACTCAATTTCGTCCCGGCAGATAAAATAGCGGTTTTCCCGGTAAATGACTGATTCCCCGATTCCTGCGCATTCGAGGTCTTTTTTCAGGTGCGCCAGATTAACCGCGATCAGATTATTTATATTTTTGGAATCCGAATCCCACCAAAGGGCATTATATATTTGCTCTTTGGTGGCCCCCTGCTCACCTGCATCGAGTAAAAAAGCCAAAAGCTCCCGTTCCCGTTTTGTCCTGAATTTTAAAGGCTTTTGCCTGTCTTTGTCCTGATAAACGGCAAAAGCGCCCAGTGTCTCCATATACGCTTTCTTCCGGCTGTACCCGGCAAATTCCATCATCTGTCCGGTAAATTCCGGCTCTATTCCGTTGTCATACGCAAATGCAAGGACCGGATCGTAAGCCTTGCGCAGTCTGAAATATTCATAGAGTCCGTTGTCGGAGCAAAGCTTTAGATAACGCGCTGTGAGGCGGGCTGCATTTTCATAATCCTTTGTCGCTATTGCTGCCCTTGCCAGTATTCCGTAGGCCAGCGAGGGATGAAGGAGCAAACCAGCCTCTTCCCCTGCTTCTATGCACAGGCTCGCGCATTTGACCGCGCCCTGATAATCGGATATGGCGGAAAAATACCCCATAAGTCTGGCCAGGACAAGGTTTTTTAAATAAGCTCCCGCCTGGTCGAGGTTATCGAAAATTTCCTGCACGATCTCCTCCTTGGGAGCATCGGTGAAAATGAGGCTGTAGGTAAGCCGCTGCATTTTGGCCCAATGCAGCTGAAAATTGGTCTTCCGGTAAAGAGGCGCGTACTCGTCCGCCAAAGTAAAATACTTTACCGCAGTTTCAAAGGATGCGTTTTTGCCGTTCATTCTGTCAATAAAGTTGTTCTGATAATGGATTTCAGCCGCCAGCAGATAGCCTGCCCACATTTCTTCATAGTTTCCCGTGTTTCTGAGCCGTTGAAGCTCCGCCGACAATACGGACAGCGAACGGGTTCTGTCACCCAGCATCTGGTAAGCTTTGGCGGCATAAATGCCGGTGCTGTGTATGCCCAGGTATTTAAGTTCATCCTCGGGAAGCCCAAGGGACTTTTCATAATAATAAACCGACTCCTTCATTCTGCCGGCAAAAAAGTGTATTGTGCTGAGATACCTCTCGAACCACCCCATTACTCTCAGATTGCCGACATTGGCGCAGGCCTCGATCATTTGCCGGGCCAGGGCATAGGCCTCATTAATCTGCGAATTCCAGCAAAGGTTGTACAGCTTTTCGATGACCACCGCATAAGCCAGTTCGGAGGCCGGGCTGTCAAGCTGTGCCATCAGTTCTTCAAGGAGCCTGTTTGACTCCTCAAAGGAGACAAAATTGCGCAAAACCCTGGCCTTGTGCAGCGCAGCCTCAAAATAGAGACCCTTATCGTCCCTGCTTAGTAATGGCACTGCTGCATCGAGGCATGCTTTGGCCTGGACGAAATTTCCCACAACGGACAGAAATACACCCTTGGCCACCAAAATCTCCGGACTCTGCCGGGAAGCCCCGTTATCAAGTGCCTGGAACCATCTGTGGAGTTCGTTGTAATTACCGGCTTTGATGTAATCCCTGTAACAAGCCAGGATGATCTTTTCCAGCAGTTCGCCGTCCTTCAAATCCATGGCGCAGCGGGCCGCCCTTTGATACTGCTTTCTATCCAAATAATACCGGGCCGCCTTCTGCTGCAGCAAAGGTTTAAGAGAATTGTCCCCCGCCTCCAGCAGGCTGCTGCGGAATAGCGCGTGGAAGCGGTAAAATCCGCCGCCGGCTTTGATCGTAAAAATATTTCTGGATACTAGGCTTTCCAAAATGAGCCTGGTATTTTTTTTGTTTAAGACATTGTCCAACATCAGCGGGTCCAGCTCGTCAAAGCCGGCGGATTTCTGAAGAAAATCCACCAGGTCAGCGGGCAGGTTGCCGATACACTCATGAAAAAGGTACGAGTATAAAGCCTCGTGGCCGTAGGAAGGAATGTCGTTGATGGATATGCCGTTCTCCAGCAATACCTTGAAGGAGCGGACAGCAAGCGGCCACCCCTCCGTAGAATGGTAAATAGAAGAGTCGTCAAAGCCCAGAAGATCGGCGGTTTCTTCCCTGGTAAATGCCAGCTCCTTCTGAGTCAGCTCGGTAAGCTCGCCCCTTATCTGCAGCGGCAGCAGGTCTTTCCACGGGGCCATCCTGCTGCCGAGGCAGATCCTGGCGTTTTTGGGCGGATACCGGAACAGGCTGGCTATAAACTTTCTGACATCATCTTCTTCAATCGTATGCACGTCATCCAGGACCAGCACAAAGTCTGTGGGAATGTTTTCCATGCCGCAGATCAGCGCGCCCGCAAGCATGGATACAAAATTATCTTTTTCGAAGAAGGGCAGATATTCCGCTGAGGAAAAATCAAACTCCGGGAAAATCTGCTTTATTGCTTCACAAAGCAAGTTCACAAAGGTAAAAATATCGTCCTCCCCGTCGAGTGAAAACCAGACAGCATTTGCTGCTCTAACTGCGATCTGCGACAAAAGGGTTGTCTTGCCGAAGCCCGCGCCGGCATGGATATAGGCGAGCTTATTTTTACTGTTAAGGACAGCTTCGATCAGATTCCCGCGGACCATCTCTCCCGCAGCGGCTTTCGGAACTGTTACCCTTACGCTTGGTACACTGAGCATACATAATCACTCCGTAAGTAATCTTACTGATTAGTATTATACAACGAAAATCGATATAAGAAGAGAAATATTTGTCATTTGATATCCGAAAAGACAATTTTAATTTTGTTAACGGTTTTGTTAATGGCCGCTATTTTATAATAACAATGGAGCTGGTTTCCAGAACCTAAGCTGGAAACCGATTATGAAGGTGAGGCAAAACCGGATGGAAGATAAAGGAGAGATCCGATATGAAAACTGCGGCGTAGATGAGGAGATGTTCCCGTGTATGGGGAAATGCTGTTTTAAAGACGGCACTGCGTTTAAAGTTTCCTATGCAAAAATTTGCCCCTACTGCCGGATATCCACCTCCCTGCCTTCCGGATCCAGCCTGAAGACCGCTACTATATTCGAATGCGGCAGGCTGGGCTACGGCACAAGGGTAACGGAATAGGGGGGGGTAAAGCAGAAGACAAAACATGTTTAATAAGAGACAAGGAGGACGGTCAGATGAAAATAAGAGTATTAATTATCGCAGTGTTGCTTGGCATGATGATAAACTTCCTGCCCGGATCTGCCGCCGCAGCAGGCGAAGTTTGGGACGGTGAAATGCCCGATTACAATGGTGGTTCAACATTCAGCGGCGGCAACGGTAGCTTCGAAGATCCCTATTTGATCAGCACCGCTGCTGACCTGGCGCAACTGTCGAAAAACGTCAATAGCGGCCTGGATTATAACGGCGTGTATTTCCAAATGACGGCTGATATTGTTTTGAACGAGGACACTTCGAACTATATGAACTGGTGTACATCTCCACCGGCAAATCCATGGACGCCTATAGGTACTTACACAGCTAGTGGTAGCGATATTGATTATCCTTTCAAAGGAACCTTCGACGGTGCTGGCTACACGGTAAGCGGGATATATATCAATGTCCCAGCTTCCAATTACCAGGGACTGTTCGCTTGGGTGGACGGTGGTACGATCAAAAATTTGGGAATTAAGGACAGTTATATTAAAGGCAATATATATATCGGTGGTGTGGCAGGGAGTAGTAATGGTGTTATTGAAAACTGCTATTACACAGGCAGCATCAGTGCTTCCGGCAATGCGGGCGGCGTAGTGGGGCAAAATAATGGTACAGTGCAATACTGCTGCAACACCGGTAGCCTCAGCGGCGGTTCATTAAACTGTATGGGCGGCGTAGTGGGCGTTAATAGAGGTACGATTGAAAACAGCTACAACTCGGGCAGCGTCAGCAGTACCGGAAGCAATGTCGGTGGTGTGGTGGGATTAATTGGCTCTTATCTTTCTCCGTATACGATTAAAAACAGCTACAACACCGGCAGTGTTAGCGGCATTTCGGCTATCGGTGGGGTTGTGGGGCGAAACACTGGTAATGCTGCAGTTCAAGACTGCTATAACACCGGCAGCGTCAGCGGTACCGAATCGGTCGGCGGTGTAGTGGGTACGAGCCGAGTTAGTGGAGGAAACCCAACTGTACAACACTGCTACAACTCGGGAAGCGTCAGCGGCACTACCGATGTTGGTGGTGTAGTGGGGCGAAATGACGGGACAACAGCAGAAGTAACAGGTTGCTATTACGACAGGCAGATGTGCCCGGTAGGGGGAATAGGCGTCGACCAAGGCGAAGGAAGTGAGGCTGAAGGCAAGCTAACCTCCGAAATGACATCAGGTATTGCGTTCACTGGCTGGGATACAGCGGGAACCTGGACCCTTACAGCCGGCCTCTACCCCCGCCTTACCGGTATGCACGAAACCGACGCAGCGGCCTTTGTTTCGGTTTCCCCGGTCTTTCTGGAGGAACCCGAAACGGCGGCCAAGGTTGATTCAAACTTCACGTTAAGTACGGCTAACGGCGTGTCATGGGCTTCAAGCGACGACAGCGTCATCAGCATTTCCGGCGACACCGGGATGGTTGAAGGGGACGGCACCGCCGTTTTGACCGCATCCCTGAACGGCGCCGCCAAAAACGTTATCCTGACGGTGGATATAACTCCGCCGACGCTGCAGAGCGCAGCCCGTGACACCGACACCCAGATTACTGTGACGCTGAGTGAACCATCCCGCAACCTCGGAAAGCCAAACAACGGCGGGTTCACGGTCAAAAAGACGGGCACGGATGAGACCTTCGAGGTCTCGGGGACGGCAGAGGGCGCCGACGCAAGCCAGGTAGTTCTTACCGTGGCTGATATAGCCACAGCCGCGGTTAAGGGCTTGACCGTTACATACACAGCGGGCGGAAACGAAAAGATCACAGATATTGCAGGGAACCCGATGGCGACGGACAGCGCAGGGGTTGCTATTGACCCATGGGCACCCAAGCTGGATACACCCGGAAGTCTATTATGGGATACCACAACTCCCGCCAAAGCGACCTGGGGCGCGGTAGCAAACGCTTCCAGCTACACCGTCCAGCTCTACAAAGGCGGCATAGCCGGCGGCGACCCAGTAACCGTCGTAAATAGTGTCTACTACCATGATTTTACCCCTGCTATTACCGAACCTGGTAACTATACCTTTACCGTGCAGGCGGTGGGTGACGGGGCGATGTATGCAGACAGCGACGTGTCCTCGCACTCGCCCAAATATGTCTATATAGCTCCGATTAACACAGCTTCACCCATATTTCGCAGGTAGGGCCAATTGAATTAAGGTTGCCATAACATAAATTTCCAATTATTCTAACAGCACCTCATTAATAACAGCATAGCTGCCTATAGCTAGACCAAGTTTATTTATCAATTCA
>DUVO01000147.1 GCA_012841005.1 Bacillota bacterium
ACAAAGATATAAATTTGGAGGGATAAGCCATGGTGACATTTGGGCTCTTTGATTCTGGGTTTGGAGGACTTACGGTGGCGCGCGAGGTGAGACGCCAGTTACCTGGGGCCAATATAGAATTTTACGGAGATAATGGGCGTGCTCCTTACGGTCACTTGCAAAAGGAAATAATTGCGAATTACGCGCGGCAGATCCTGAATTTTTTGGCTGGTAAGAATATTGACATTGCCATTATTGCTTGTAACACGGCGACAGTTGCTTCTTGGGAAGAAGTGATGGATGAATATCCTTTCCCTGTGCTGGGAGTAGTCAATCCAGGTGTAAGGGGTGCGCTAGCAGCAACGCGCAACAAGAAGGTTGGCGTCATTGCCACTGAGTTTACTATTAAGAGTGAGGCACATAAGTCCGGAATCCAAGCTATGGATCCGGAAGTGGAGGTTTTCGGTCAGGCCTGTCCCAAGTTTACACTTTTGGTGGAAGCAGGGAAAACTTCTGGGCCGGAAGTGGAGGAAGCAGTAAGTGGTTATTTGGCAACATTTAAGGGCAAGGGAATAGATACGCTGATTCTAGGCTGTACCCATTATCCGGTACTGGTGGATACAATTAGGCGCTATGTAGATCCCGATGTTACTATTGTGGATCCGGCAGTTAAGACTGTGGCGGAAGCCAAGGAAATACTGGAGCAGAAGGGACTAGTTGCCGATAATTCTTTTCCGGTTTACAATTTTTACACCAGTGGTGATCCGGAATTATTCATGAAAGTAGGGACAACGATACTGGGGTGGCCAATTGAAGAGGTTGAGAAAGTTGTTTTAGGGTAGGTTGTAAATCCTAGGCCCGGTGCTGCACCGGGCCTAGGATTTTACAGTGGTTGACGGTGGGCCCAAGACTCTAATAAAGTTGTGCATGACAGAACGGAATATTGACGATATAATAATTAGAGGATCCAAATTAAAACAGTAAGGAGGAGCCGAAGTGAGGAGAAGGTTGCTCTTGACATCTTTACGGGGGCAACTATACGAAACTCTTAAGGAAGACATTCTTCTTAATAAATACAAACCAGGTGCGGAATTACAGATAGATAAACTGTCTCGAAAATTTGGGGTGAGCACTACCCCGATCCGTGAAGCATTGGTGCGGTTGGAAGGAGACGGCTTGGTTGTATCCATACCTAACCGTGGTGTTCAAGTAGCCCCTATCAGTTTGGGTGACGTAAGAAATATTTATGAGGTACGTCGACTGCTCGAACCTCATATAGCTAAAATAGTGGCTCGGCATTGTGAGGAAGAGGAAGTTGAGGCTCTTTATGAAAAGCTTGTAAAGCTCACCGAAGGGCCAACAGATTTAACCACCTATATTAACGCCGATCTGGAACTACATGAGTTGATGTTTAGATATTTGAGCAATACCTTACTTAAGGACATCTTAGATCAAGTTGATCAACATTCTATCCGTGTCCGCTATTTGGTAGAAAGTAGTGCCGATGAATTGAGATTAGAAGTAGTAGAGCTGGTTACGAAGGAACATCTTAAGATACTGGATGCTGTTAGAAAGAGGGATGAGGAAAAGGCGGCGGCCGCTACCTTGCAGCATTTGACTAACGCTGAAGCCAGAGCATTACAGACCTTGGAGGGAGTTCTAACCATATGAGCCCGGCTTGTAGCCGAACCAAGATTGATACAAGTTTAGCCCCTGCCTTTTCGTTAACGGCAGGGGCCTAACATTTGGTATTAAGATTGAGACTGCTAACTCATTTGGACAAGTAGTATTCCACTTCCCTAAAACTTATAAACCCAACGAAACGTCTCCATGGGACATCCCCAGAGAGAAATTAACCTGGGGTTTACTGGACCGAGCAGTCTAATAATCATACTGACCCTTACCCCCCTTTTTTTATGCTAACACCATACTGGAGATGGGGACAGAAGACGGGTCGCATACTACTGCGCATGGGATTTTCCCTTACTTTGGCCTACTCCTGCAGGTACCCCTCCTCACAGGCCTCGTTAATGACCTTCTGGGCATACTCCCACAGGGTGGGGGTGTTTTCGGCGAGGATGCCGTAGCGCTGCAAGACCTTCTCCCGGGTGACCCCAGGTTTTGTCCAGGTGTGGGCCTGGGTATGGTGATTGAGGAGTAAGGGTTGGAACCGGTCCAGGGAGTTGGCAAAACGGGCTTCTGGTGTTTTCTGTTCTTCAAACTCCCGCCACAGGTCCCACAGTTCCCGGGCCTGGTCCTCAGGCAGCAGGTTGAAGATCCGCTCTGCCGCTGCCAGTTCCCGCTCTTCTTTATCTGCATGGGCGGCTTCATCGTAGCAGAAGGTGTCCCCGGCATCAATTTCCACCAGGTCGTGGATCAGTACCATTTTCACCACCCGTAAAAGGTCTACTTCCCTGTCCCGGGCATATTCGGAAAACAAAAGGGCCATCAGGGCCAGGTGCCAGGAATGTTCGGCAGCGTTTTCGTTCCTGGTGGTGCCGATGACCACATTCTGCCGGAAAACCTTTTTTAATTTATCCACCTCGGCGATGAAATCCAATTGTTTCGCCAAACGTGTCTCTACCAAATTTGAACACTCCTTTAATGGTTTATACTGCAACTGGGCTGTGGTGGTTGCCCTTATATTATACTAATATAAAATTCCACATCGTCCCTTTTCTTTCCTCCCCGGGTAAAGGGGATAAGAAAACCCCTAAAACTCCTCAGGGAAGCTTTAGGGGTTTTCCCGGGAAATATTTGTCTTCCTTTGTCTTTATCCTCCGCCCATGGGGGGCATTATCCCGATCCGGTCGCCGTCCTCCATTTCGGTAGACAGGGATACCCGCTTGCCATTGCGAAAAACAATTACCAGGGAATGATATTTCGGGGGGATGGGTAATGCTTCCAGTAGATCCCGGGCAGTGGCCGGGGCAGGCAGGTGGATATGCTCGAGGCCGGCGGGCTTGGAGACATACTGGCGAAAGGAACCGAAGAGGCGCACTTCCAGTTCCACCTAGGCCCCTCCCATGGAGGGGAAGACGCCAATTTCATCGCCATCCCGGACTTCGGTATCCAGGTCGGCCTGTTTATTGTTGATCATGACAATCCGCACATCCCGCTGGTTAATTCCGGCCTCCTGCAGCAGTTGGGAAACGGTTGTACCGGGTTCTATCTGAAAGCCATAATTGTCGGCCACATCCATTCCTGTGTCTTCGGCCAGGCTAGCGTAAACTCGCAGCTTTACCTGCATCCTTGCGAACCTCCTGTCTAAAATTAAATAGGGTGTTCAGTTCGGCAGGTGTGACATCAAAAACCACATCGTGGGGCGGCAGCTTTTCTTCGGCAAAGAAATCAGGCAGGCGGTCATGGGCTTCCGAAAACCCGGCCCTCCGGTTAAAGTACCGCTCTGTCTGCAGAATTTCTTCACCCAGGCGGGTAAAGTCTGCCTCCGTCCACCGGCTTCCGGTTTTGCTGTTGATCATTTCCAGGAGCAATCCCAGGGAATCCTCCTGCTCTAAGAAACTGAAGGCAATGAAGATGCAGAGGCCGAGGTTATCGATGACGGCTGTGGCAACTTGAAGGTTGCGGGAGATGTCTACCTGCCCTGCAGCCGTGAGGGGGTCCACATACCCGCCCTGGCGCAGTATATTGACGGTTACACTGTAGCCGGCAGTGTGATCGGCTCCCATGGGGCTGGTGGCATAGGTCACCCCCATGCCCTTGACGGAACGGGGGTCATAGGCGGTAATGTGCTGTTTTTTTACAACGCCAACCCGCCGCACGCCAAAAACCTGGCCGGTCACGGCAGCCCCGGACCCGATTATGCGGCCCAGAGGGGTTCCCTTTTTTATTTCTTTGACCAGTTCAATCGCCCCCTGGGCATCACCGAAGGGCAGCACCCCTGCCTCCATGGCCACACCAATGGCTCCTCCTGTCTCGATGGTATCAACCCCGATATCATTGCAGAGGCGATTCATAAAGGCGATGGCATCCAGATCGTCAATACCGCAGTGGGGCCCCAGGGCCCACACAGTTTCATATTCCAGGGGTGAAACCAGGACATCACCATTTTTGTCATTGTAGATGTTAGAACACTTGATTACACACCCGGGATGACAGGGATGTCCTGTTTTGCCGCCCCGCTCCTTGATCAGCTGGGCCATGCGTTCACCACTTACCTTTTCAGCCCCTTCAAAGCGACCGTCCCGGAAGTTGCGGGTAGGCAGGGCTCCGGCCTCATTAATAACATTCACCAGTCCGTTGGTGCCAAAGGCCGGCAGGGTCTGGCCGCTGACGGGGTTTTTCCGCAGTACCTCCACGAAACGCTTGGCGGCGGCCTTGAATCTTTTCTCATCATGATAAGGAGCAGCAAAGGTTTTGTCTGTTAATACAACTATGGCTTTGAGGCCCTTGGCCCCCATAAGGGCTCCCAGACCTCCCCGGCCGGCAAACCGGCCGGGACTGCCATTGGGGTCTGTGACAGAAATCCCGGCAGCGGTAAGACGCATTTCCCCCGCCGGGCCAATGATAACAACACCAGCCTTCGTATCATACCGGTCCCAGATGGCGTCTGTGGCTTCATAGCAGCCCTTCCCCGCCAGGTCATCGGCCCTTCTCAACCGGGTGTCATTTTCCTCTATTTCCAGCACATATAACTCACCGGCAGGGGCCTCCCCCTCTACCACTACTGCCCTGATCCCCAGGGAGGCCAGTTTTTGGGCAATCACCCCGCCGGCATTGGATTCCTTGACCCCGCCGGTGAGGGGACTCTTGCCGCCGATGGAGATGCGCCCCGATTGGGGGGCGGTGGTTCCTCCCAAAAGTCCCGGAGCCACAATTAATTTGTTGGCCGGGCTCAAGGGATGGCAGGTGGGTGGCACCTCATCGGCCACAATACGGGATGTCAGGCCCCGGCCTCCCAACATTTTGTATTTCTCCGGAAAATTTTGCCATTCAGTCTGAAGCTTAGTCATATTGACCCTGAGAATTCTAGCGGCCATTGCTCTCTCTCCTTAGCAAAGATGTTTTCCTTGGGGAGCTTTTCAGTCAACATTTGCCCTCTATTATCTCCAATAAGGGGGATTTTGATTAGCAAAAAAACACCGCCTTGGGAACAGAACTTAATCCAGGCGGTGCATACCCCTAGGGGGCAATCTTGGCGGCTATCTCTTTTAGGGAATCACTCATTTCCCGCATCATTACATAAATGGGAATGGTCATAACCACCGAGAGGACCATCAGGCCTGTTAAACCCATCCCGGTAAAGCTCCCGTTGCGGTTGAACACAATATCACCTCCCCAATTAGCTTAACCCAAGGGTAGTGGGTAGCATTCGGGGAGGATTATTCCAGTACTGGAAGGAAGGAGCATATGGAGTCGGTGGTATCTGGGGTTGACTCTTATGGCTCCTGTGTTTCTGTTCCGGCCTCCTGGAGGGCCAACAGTTCGTCTTCGAGAAAGATTTTTTCAATGTCTATTAAGATAACCAGCCCTTCATCTCGGGTGAGAATCCCGCTGATATATCTGGTATCAAAGAAGCCAAGGTTTTCCACCGGTGGTTTTATATTATCATCAACGACGGCCAAAACCTCGGAAACGGAATCTACAATGATGCCTACAGTATTGCCCCGTACTTCTATCACTATATAACGCCGTTCGTAAGTAGCGGAACTTGCCATGATGCCAAAACGCTGGGCTAAATCAATTATGGGAATAACCTTTCCCCGCAGGCTGATGATACCCCTGATAAATCCGGGGGAGTTGGGCAGTTTGGTGGGAGATTGGGGGCGGATAATCTCCTGGACACTCAAAATTGGTATACCGTATTCCTTTTCTCCCAGCTTAAATATAACCACTTGCCTGTTCTTGGTGAGCCTTTCCATCTAGCTTTCCTCCCTTTCTTTTATAGAGGTGCGGGGGTACAGCCTTCATGCCCCCGCTACTGTGTGCTTAATTGGGCAAGGGGCCTTCCATGGCCAGTCTGGTACCTCCTTGGTGGGTTGGCGAAAAAAGAAAAAAGCACACCCCGTTGCTCTGTTATGCCAAAAGATGTACCCCTGCACGACCCTGGCAGCCCGGCTGCCCTAGCTGAAGGCCATAGATCCGTGGCTTCGCGTC
>DUVO01000246.1 GCA_012841005.1 Bacillota bacterium
CCATAGGAACGAGGACCACCTCCTCTGTGTTTTGTTGTGCTAACTTATCACTTCGGAGGATCGGCTTCTCGTTCCTTCTTTTTTTCTAATATTCTCCTCCAGTACCAGAGTTAATTTTACTCATACCTTTTGAATTAAACCAACTGGTGGCCGGAACTTTGTTCTGCTGCGCCTTCCTCAAGGATTCCTTTAGCTTGCAGGATATCGGCATTGATCTGTTCCTTAAGTTCCTCCAGGGTTCGGAATTGTCTTTCCGGCCGCAAGTAATCCAGGAAATCAACACTTAGCTTTTTCCCATAGATCTCACCGGAAAAATCAAATAGAAAAATCTCTAACCGGACTTCCTCCCGGCTAAAGGTAGGGGCCATACCCACATTGGCCACGCCATAAAAGGTTCGGTTATCGAACCAACATTTTACCAGATAAACCCCCCGGGCCAGGGCTAGTTTTCTTGGTACCTGTAAATTGGCGGTGGGAAAACCAAGATTACGGCCCCTCTTATCACCATGGACAACTATCCCTTCTACAGCCAGATAACGCCCCAGTAATTCGGTAGCCTTTCTTACTTTTCCCTCTCCCAAGAGCTGTCTGATTTTGGTACTACTGACAATTGTACCGTTTATCACTACCGGGGGGACAATTGTGACGGACATAGATTTTTCTTCCCCTATACGCCGCAAAAGGGCAGTCGTGCCCTCGCCTTTATTGCCGAAACGGTAGTTATAACCGACAACAATACCCTCGAGGCCAAGGCTGTCCATTAAAATACCGGTAATAAACTCCCTGGGGGCAATTTTACGAAAAGCCTCATTAAATTCAACAAGGAGTAGGACATCCACCCCCATTTTTCTTAAGATGCGAGCCTTCTCTGCCCCGGTCGTCAGTAAAGGTGGGCTGTTTGCCGGGTTGATGAGTTCTTCCGGGTGGGGTTCAAAGGTCATTACCATAGCTGTCCCCCCCCTCGCCCGGGCCTGTTCTATTGTTGTCCTTATGATCTTCTGGTGACCTAAATGGACACCGTCAAAATTTCCTATGGCAGTAATAATTCTGGGAAATCTCTGCTGCCATTTATCCAACCCATAGATTACTTCCATTCTATCTCTTGCTCCTAATCATTCATGATTCAGAAAAACCTTGCAGGGATGAAAATAGCCATTGGGTCCTTCTTCCTTCCAGGTCGCCAGCGCCAGGAGCCTGTTTGCCGGTTGTTCCAGCCTTACCAGCTGACCAGGGGTAAGGGAGGCAGAAATACTTTCTACACCCCCGGGATAAACCCGATTACCATTGGTAATTAATTTTACCATATCCGGCTTAACAACTACCTGCGGCAGCTCCGCCAGGGCACTGCTTAAGGGGAGAAGACGCGCGGATAAATCGTCACACTCTTCTATTTCCTCCAGCAACCAGGAATCAGCAACCTCATAGGGCCCCACAGCGGTACGCAGCAAAAAGGAAAGATGGGCCCCGCAGCCGAGATATTCGCCAATATCAGCTGCCAGGGTGCGTATGTAAGTACCCTTGGAACAACAGCATTCAAACAAGACCTTGGGGCGACCATCCTTCTTCCCGCCATAGAATTCGAGGAGTTCTAATCTTTTAATCTCAATGGGACGGGGAGAGCGCGACACTCTTCGCCCTTCACGGGCCAGTTGGTAGAGGCGCTTTCCCCTGTACTGCAGGGCTGATACCATCGGCGGGATTTGGTCGATTTTTCCCGTAAAGTGGGAAAAGGCAGTCTCTACCTGGGCCTGCGTGATGGCTACCTTCTGGCTGGATAAGACCTGACCGGTTGCATCCTGGGTATCAGTTCTCACCCCAAAGGTAATTTCCCCGCGATAAACCTTGTCCATTCCGATCAGATACTGGTTCAGTCGGGTTGCCTTACCTATCAGGAGAACCAATACCCCCGCCGCCGGTGGGTCAAGGGTACCGGTATGACCGACCCGCTTTAGCCCGAGTTTTCTCCGGATAAAATCAACCACATCATGGGAGGTCATTCCGGGAGGTTTAAGAATATTGAGAATCCCCTGCACCAGTATTTTCCCCCCCAGCCAGGGCGGCTGTAACACCCGCCAGTACTTCTTCCCTAACCCGATCTAAGGAACCCCGCACCCGGCAGCCGGCTGCCCGGGGATGTCCACCACCGCCAAACCTTTGGGCTATTTCACTTACGTTAATCCTCGAGCGGGAACGCAAGCTAACTTTAATTAAATCTTCTCTTGTTTCCTGGAAGAGGATTCCTACTTCAACACCCGCTATCTCCTTGGCATAGTTTACAATCCCATTTACATCCTCTCCCCTCGCTCCCACAACGGCCAAGGTAGAATTGGTAATGGTTAACCAGGCAACCCGGCCATCGGGACTGATCCTTAAGGTTTCCAGGGCACGTCCCAAAAGCCGGACGGCTGCTTCCGGTTTAGTCTCGTATATATACTCGGTCACCTGGGCGGGATTGATTCCCTTTTGTAACAGCAGAGCTGCATTTCGGTGAGTATCACAAGTCGTGTTTTCAAAACGAAAACTACCTGTATCAGTAACGATGGCGGTATACAGGCAGAGGGCGATATCGGTTTCTATTTCCCACCCCAGCTCTGATAGCAATACTTGAACCAATTCCCCGGTGGAACTGGCCGCCTCAATCCAGTTGATCTGCCCATACCTGGTGTTGGTAAGATGGTGATCTATATTTAACACCACAAAAGAATCTTTCTTTAAGATCCGGGACCAGTCACCCAGGCGCTCCCCGGTGGCAGTATCCAGAGTAATAATTACTTCCAGGGCAGCCAGTTCCCGGGCTAATAATTCCCCATAGTCACAACGAACTTCATCCCATGCAGGAAGAAAGCGATAAAGCAAGGGTACACCATCGGGATTAGCCATTATAACCTTCTTTCCAGCCCTCCGCAAGGAAAGTCCAAGGGCCAGTAAAGAACCAATAGCATCCCCATCAGGATCAACGTGGGATAGCAACAAAAAATTCTTTTTCGCGCGACATATTTCAGCTGCCCTCTTCTTCTCCCCCTGCATCCGTCCCATTCCCCTTTTCCTCTCCTATTTCCTGGCCCAATTGGTCCAAAAGACCCTTCAGCCGTACTCCCCTTTCGATGGATTCGTCCAGGTAAAAGAATAGTTCTGGTGTGTACCGGAGACGAACCCTTTTCCCCATTTCCGAACGCAAATAGGGACGGGCCCGGTCCAGGGCTGCCATTGTTTCCTTTTTCACCTGTTGTTCCCCCAAAACGCTAATATAGACCTTTACCTGGCGCAGGTCACCGGAAACATCAACATCGGTGATACTTACAAAACCAATGCGCGGGTCCTTTAACTGCCTCTGTATGAGTTGACTTAATTCCTGTTTGTATGCCTCCCGGACCCGTTGCTGGCGAACACCCATTTGTTACTCCCCTCCTGCATTTGTAACCGGTAAATATCAGCTCAGAGTGAATTGCCCCGGTATACTAAGCCGGGCGCACTTCCTCCACGGTATAGATCTCCAAAATATCTCCTTCTTTGATATCATTGAAATTCTGCAGGCCAATTCCACATTCATAGCCACTGGCTACTTCCCTGACATCTTCCTTAAACCGTTTTAAAGAATCAATTTTGCCCTCGTAGATCACAACACCATCCCGTATGAGCCGCACCTGGGAGCCATTTACTACTTTCCCTTCCAGGACATAGCTCCCGGCAATGGTACCAACCTTTGGTACTTTAAAGGTTGCCCGGACCTCCACCTGTCCCAGGATTACCTCCCGGTACTCTGGTTCCAGCATACCCTTCATTGCCGCTTCCATGTCTTCCAGTGCCTCGTATATGACCCGGTAAAGGCGGATATCCACCTCTTCCCTCTCTGCCTCTTTTTTGGCCGTTGGTTCGGGGCGGACATTAAAGCCAATAATGACAGCATTGGATGCCGCCGCCAGCATGACATCGCTTTCCGTTATTGCCCCGGCACCACCGTGAATAACATTAAGGTGTACCTTTTCGTTGCTCAGTTTCTCCATGGATTGTTTTAAGGCTTCCACAGAGCCCTGCACATCGGCCTTGATAATAATGTTCAGTTCTTTGATTTCCCCTTCCTGGATCCGGTCATAGAGGTCATCAAGGCTTATGCGAGCAGTTTTAGCCAGTTCCTGCTCCCGCCGTTCATCCTGCCGCTCCTTGGCCAATTGTTTGGCCGCTTTATCATCATCCATTGCGCGCATAATATCCCCCGCCTGGGGAACCTCAGAAAAACCTAGAACCTCCACCGGGGTAGAAGGACCTGCTTCCTTGACGGTTACCCCCCGGTCATTCATCATTGCCCGCACCCGTCCCCAGGCCGTCCCTGCGATTATCGGGTCGCCAACCCGTAAAGTACCCCGCTGAACCAGGACAGTAGCCACTGGGCCCCGCCCCTTATCCAACCTGGCTTCAATGATGGTCCCTAGAGCGAGCCGGTCAGGATTTGCCTTCAGTTCAGACACTTCAGCCACCAACAGAATCATTTCCAGCAGCTCATCAATTCCTTCTTTTTTCAAAGCAGATACCGGAACACAGATAGTATCCCCGCCCCATTCTTCTACCATTAAGCCATATTCTGTCAGCTGCTGTTTGACCCGATCCGGTTGGGCATTGGGTCTATCCATTTTATTTAAAGCCACAATTATGGGAACCTCAGCTGCCCTGGCATGGTTTATGGCCTCCACCGTCTGGGGCATCACTCCATCATCTGCTGCCACGACCAAGACTGCGATATCGGTTACCTGCGCTCCCCGGGCCCGCATGGCTGTAAAGGCTTCATGGCCGGGAGTATCCAAAAAGACGATCTCTTTCCCTTGATACTCTACCACTGAAGCCCCAATATGCTGGGTGATCCCACCAGCTTCCCCCGCGGTAACCTTGGTCTCCCTGATGGCATCCAATAGAGAAGTTTTGCCGTGGTCCACGTGCCCCATCACCGTAACCACCGGCGACCGCGGACGAAGAGATGCAGGATCATCCTCCTCTATTTCGCTGCTGACGGTGTCTGTATCCTGCTCTAATTGGGCCGGTTTGGTTTCAATGCCCAATTTTTCCGCCACCACACGGGCTGTTTCATAATCAATTTCCTGGTTTAATGCCGCCATTACCCCCATATCCATTAGCTTCTTCACCAGATTCTTTGGAACCTGGCCCAGTTTTTCCGCCAGCTCCTTTACCGTTAAACTATCCGGTAATTCAACCACACTGTTTTTTGGTTCCTCATCCCTGCCTGTTGTTGTGACCGCCTGTTTCTTCTTCTTACCTTTGTCTTTTTTCTTCCTCTCGAATTCAGAGGATTCGTCGTCACTATCCGGCCAGTCAAATTCCTCTTTATCCACCTCAGGCCCGGCCAATAGCTGCGTGACCTGCTCAGCTTCTTCTTCACTAATTGTGCTCATATGGTTTTTTACCGAAAATCCCAGCTCCTGCAGCAATTCCATTAGATCCTTGCTACTTACTTTCAATTCCTTGGCTAATTCATATATTCTCTTTCTTGGCAATAGCATTCACCTCCACAAATCTTCCTCCAGCCTCTCCCCAGGTTATTAAGGTTCTAGCATTCCTTTCAATTGGGACGCAAACTGTCGGTCCAAGATGGCCACCACAGCCCGGGCCGGTTTTCCAATGGCCTTACCCAAGTCCCCCTTTAGGCCCCATACTCGATAAGAAATAGCATTCCGGCAGCACAGCCGCACAAAATGTTCCCTGGTATTTGGTGATGCATCGACTGCGATCAGTACCAGATAAGCCCTCTTTTTTCTGATGACCGTTTCAGAGGCAAATTGGCCTGAAACCACCTTCCCGGCTTTCTGAGCAAACCCCAACAGACTAAGCTCTCTCTTCATATCCCGTCAATCCCTGCCGCAGCGAATCAATTATCTCTGCCGGGATCACCGTATTCAGGGCCTTGGCCAGAGCTTTTCGTTTTAAAGCCTGGGCAAGACAATCCTGCCGGGGGCAAATATAAACACCCCGTCCCGAACGCTTTCCTGTGGGATCAATCAGTATTTCTCCTTCTGGCGTTCTAACAATTCTGATCATATCCCGTTTCGCTTTCATCTCCTGGCACCCTACACACATCCTCTGGGGTACCCGCTTCCTTTTCAAGGTCTCCCCCTCCTTCCGCGTCCAATACCTGACTTTCACTCTTAATGTCAATTTTCCACCCGGTAAGTTTAGCAGCCAGCCGCGCGTTTTGTCCCTCCTTGCCGATGGCCAGGGACAACTGGCGATCGGGTACTACAACCCTGGCGACCTTGGCTTCTTCATTGATCTGTACCGACAGCACCTTGGCCGGGCTGAGGGCATTGGCAATGTACTGGGAAGGGTTAGGATCATATTTGACAATATCAATTTTTTCTCCCTTCAATTCATTGACCGTCGCCTGCACCCTCATTCCCTTGGGTCCCACACAGGAGCCAACGGCATCAACATTCTCATCACTGGAGGTCACGGCAATTTTGGAGCGGGAACCTGCTTCCCGGGCTATGCCCTTTATTTCTACTATTCCATCGTGAATCTCAGGAACCTCCAACTCAAAAAGCCTTTTTAGTAGACCGGGATGGGTCCGGGACAAAATAATCTGGGGCCCCTTGGTTGTCTTATTCACCTGCACAATATAAACCTTAATCCGGTCGTTTTGCCGATAGGTTTCATTGGGCATTTGTTCCGATGGCGCCAGGATGCCTTCGGCTTTGCCCAAATCAATAATAACATTTTTCATCTCCTGTCTCTGTACGATTCCAGTAAGGATATCTCCTTCCCGGTCGGCAAATTCTTCATACAAAATACCCCTTTCCGCCTCCCGGATACGTTGGACCACGACCTGTTTGGCCGTTTGAGCAGCTATCCTCCCGAACTCCTTCGGGGTAACCTCATTTTCGACGATATCATTTATTTCATAACGTGGATCGATTTGCTTGGCCTGGGCAAGGGAAATCTGGGTATTTTCATCCACGACATTTTCTACCACGTTTTTGCGGGAATAAACCCGGACCTCACCCGTCAGCCGGTCAATCTGTACCCGGACATTACTGGCAGACCCACCATAATTCCTCCGGTAGGCAGAAATCAGGGCCGCCTCAATTGCCTCCAGGAGAATCTCCTTATCAATCCCCTTTTCCTTTTCAATATCGGCCAATGCCTCCAGAAAATCGCTGTTCATCCCCCAGACCCTCCTCTTGTTCTAGACCCTTTCATTTATCCGCACTCTCCCCTATAATTCCAGCACCAGGTGGGCTTTAGCAACCTGTTCCAGGGGAATGGCTATCTGTTTTTTTTCCACTTCGAGAATTACGTTGTCAGCATCTACCCCCTGCAGCAACCCGCGAAAACTCTTTCGCCCCGCAATGGGAGCATAGGTCTTCAACTTAATGGGCTGCCCCCGAAAACGGATGTAATCATCTTTCTTCTTTAAAGGCCGTTCAACGCCCGGAGAAGACACTTCCAGGTAATAACTGTGGGGAATCGGGTCGGCCTCATCAAGGGCCTGACCTACCTTTTCACTGACCAGTTTGCAATCTTCAACATCAACGCCGCCTTCTTTATCAATAAATAACCGCAGGTACCAATTGGCTCCTTCCTTGCGGTACTGTACATCGACCAGTTCTAGATTCAATTCTTTTACGATGGGTCCTGCCAGAGCGGTGATTCTGTCTTCAATACGCCCATCCAAGGCTATCCCTCCCTTATCGCCAGAAAAACTTCAACTTATTTTACCAAAGTTCAGAATCCCTTATTCTGAAAATATCGGCAGGTCACGTATGGATAAAGCTGCCAGCAAATCGGCTTAGCTTTAAGGAAGATTAATACGAAAGAGTGGGCGCACTACCCACTCTTTCCGCGGTTTCCGTATCTCACCATTACAAATCTTCCCATGACTGTATTTAGTATAGCATACTGTCAGGCCTTTGACAAGCTTATGGCGGCCTTACTCAGCAAATAATAGCAATTGATCCGTCTCTGGTAAATCTTTAAGACACCCGCTCTTGCGCAGAACTTCAATCACATTTCTGCTTAACCGGGCCCTGAGCCTCAGGTCTTCCACAGAGGTAAAGCGACCCTCTTCCCGGGCTTTAATTATGTTATTGGCAGCGCCTTGTCCGACACCTGGTAGGGCGGAAAAAGGAGGGAGTAAGCCAGTGGGCGTAATCTGGAAAACGCGGCTGTCTGATTTGTTCAGGTCAATCCTTCTGAACTTATAACCCCGGGCATACATCTCCATGGCAACCTCCAGGACCGGGACCAGGCTCCTTTCCTTGGGCGTAGCCTCATTTCCCTTTTTGTCAATGGCCGCAATTTGCCGGCGGATTCCCTCCAACCCTTCGGCCGTTAAAGTAACGTCGAAGTCACCTGCCCGAACGGTAAAGTAAGAGGCGTAAAAGGCTTCAGGATAATGGACCTTAAACCATGCAATGCGGAAAGCCATCATGACGTAGGCTACTGCATGGGCTTTCGGAAACATGTATTTTATCTTCTGGCAGGAATCGATATACCATGGGGGAATTCCATAAGCCTGCATTGCCTTTATGTCCTCTTCCTGAAGGCCCTTTCCCTTGCGCACCCGTTCCATTATATTAAAGGCATGCTGGGCCGGAACCCCCTTTTCCATAAGGAAGGTCATGATATCATCCCGGGTTGAGATCACTTCCGATAAGCTGGCTGTCCCGGCTCGGACGTATTCCTGGGCATTGTTTATCCAGACATCAGTTCCATGGGAAAGACCGGATATTCTAACCAATTCGGCAAAAGTAGTCGGTTTCGTCTCTGCCAGCATTTGTCTGACAAAGCGGGTTCCAAACTCAGGTATCCCAATGGTTCCAATGGGAATTTCAAATAGGTCCGGTTCCAGGCCCAGCTCGCCCAAACCGGAAAAGATCGCCATAGTACTGGCATCGTCAAAGGGGATTGTCTTAACATTTACCCCCGTCAATTCTGCCAGCATCCTCAGAACGGTGGGATCGTCATGCCCGAGGAGGTCCAGTTTTAATAACCGGCTGCTGATGGAATGGTAATCAAAATGAGTCGTGATTACCCCCGCACTCTTGGCATCGGCCGGGTACTGGATGGGGGTAA
>DUVO01000210.1 GCA_012841005.1 Bacillota bacterium
AGACATACAAGGTTGGTATTTTGCATCACTACTTACAGTAGTGACTGAGGTTACACCAGGAGCACCTACTCGATCCCCGGGACTTTGGCAGGATCTGTCCTTCCAGGTAAATATCACAATCTCCGGCAGGCAGGAGGTTTGCCTCCGGGAGCCGAATATAAAGAAGGATTGTGCTTTTTCCCCGGTAAGAAACGTGGGGATTCTCCTCAATTTCTAAAGAGGGAAGCCCCGGTCTGGGGGCCTTTTCTGGCGCGGCGGGTAAGTAGTAACCAGGTCAATATTTACTGCTGCAATTTGTTCCAGGTAGAGGTGGTGCATGCGTATGAGGGATAAATCAGACAGCTTTGCCCCGCTCCAGACCCGGGCAGCCGGTACAGGCGGCACTTCGGTCCCTGGGGTATTAATGGGCCTTTTCGGCAGCCTGCGGCTGCGGCAGTGGACAAAAAATTTACTGGTCTTTGCCGGCCTCCTCTTTTCCGGACGCCTGACGGACCGAACCCTGTGGCTGCCTGCCGTGGGGGCCTTTGGCGCCTTTTGCCTGCTGGCCAGTGCCGTCTACCTTCTCAATGATCTCTGGGACCGAGAGCAGGACCGGCAGCATCCCAGGAAATGCCACCGGCCCATTGCCGCCGGTATATTACCACCGCCGGTTGCCCTGGCGGCCGCCGGTTTTTTGAGCCTGGCCGGTTTGTTTTTGGCCTTTTGTGGGGGCATGAGGGTGGGTTATCTGGGGGCTGGATATCTTGTCCTCAACCTTGCCTATATTATCAAGGTGAAGGAAATCCCCCTGCTGGATATATTTTCTGTGGCTATGGGTTTCGTCCTCAGGGCCGTGACCGGTGTGGTGGCGGTGGGGGTGGAGCTTTCCCCCTGGTTTGTCCTCTGTACTGTCCTCCTTTCCCTCCTCCTGGTCCTGGGCAAGAGGCGCCAGGAATTGGTTTCCCTGGCTGTGGGGGCAGCTGCCCACCGGAAGGTTTTGGGCCGTTATTCCCAGGTTTTTTTAGACCAGATGATCAGCATCATAGCCACGGCTACCCTGGTATCCTATTCCCTCTATACCTTTTTTTCCGAAGCCGGCCGGCACCACAGCTTGATGTGGACCATACCGCCGGTTCTCTATGGGCTTTTCCGTTATTTGTATCTGGTCTACGAAGAGGGCCGGGGCGGCGAGCCCGAGGAGATCCTGCTCCATGATCCGGGGATTCTGGGCAGTGTCCTCCTTTGGGTTCTGAGCATACTGGTGATATTATATTTCTTGTAGATAGTTGGGCTGGCCATTTTGCCGCCGGGCCCCGCGAGCGCGGCCGCCCCTTCTAGAAGTTAGAGGTTGGAAGTTCGAGGTTAGAAAGAAACATAAAAATGTCTCCTTATTTTTATACTCGATTAGTAAAATGCTATGACCCTAGGCTA
Organism: Bacillota bacterium; assembly: GCA_012841005.1. Taxonomy (GTDB): domain Bacteria; phylum Bacillota; class DTU030; order DTU030; family DTU030; genus DTU030. The sequence continues at coordinate 1,411 of DUVO01000210.1, forward strand.
TGCGTGATATTATTTCTTTCCAACTTCCAATTTCCAACTTCCAACCTCCAAGAGCGGGCGCCGGCTTTGCAAAATGGCCAGCCTCGCACAAGTGGTTGTCAGTACTCGGTTAACGAGGGTCGGAAGTACCCTGAAAACAGCATTGAGACACAGGATAAAAGTCCCTTTTAGAGTTTTCCGGGCTTAGAAGTCAAAGTTGGAAGATGGTGATAACATGGAAAAATCTGTAGTTGCTGCCGTTATTACCCGCCCCCAAAGGGTTTTGGACGATTACAGGCGGGTGATGGAACTGGCCGACTACCGGGAATACCTGGATCCGGGGCAGGATTTGATCTTGAAATTAAACCTGTCCTGGACCAAATACTTTCCCGCCTGCTCCACC
>DUVO01000128.1 GCA_012841005.1 Bacillota bacterium
AACTGAACCTGTCCTGTCCCAATTTGAAGGCAGGCGGGTTAAGTATGGGCCTGGATCCCGAGCTGGTATACGATCTGGTGCAGAAGGTCAGGGCAAAAACCAGCCATACCCTAATAGCCAAATTAACCCCCAATACCGCCGATGTGGTTGGCTTAGCCAAGGCAGCCGAAGCGGCCGGTGCCGACTGCTTGGCCATGATCAATACCATCAAAGCCATAGCTATAGACATCCGCACCCGCAAACCCATCCTTGGCAACATCACAGGCGGCCTGTCAGGCCCCGCCGTCAAACCCATTGCTCTCTGCCAGATCTGGGAAGTCTATAAGGCGGTAAAGATCCCCATCATTGGAATGGGCGGTGCCACCGATTATCAGGATGTCATAGAGTTTCTCCTTGCCGGTGCCCGGGCTGTCGCCCTGGGAACGGTAAATTTTGTCGATCCGGGCGCTGCCCCCAGGATCCTGGCCGATCTGGAAAAATACCTGGTGGAGAACAATATCAAGGACATCAACGAGCTGGTCGGGGCGGCCCATTCTTAAAGGGTGTAAGGCAAAGATGTTCCCCCCGCCCTGGGGAGACGGGGGACCTCCTGCATCCAGCCCGATAATGCAGTTGCAGTACAGGCAGGGGAGGCACATGCAATGAAAATACTACTGCGGAATGGAACCCTTATCAACCAGGGTGAGGTTGAGCCCACCCCCCTTGATATCTTGATCGTAGATGGCCGGATCGCCGCCCTCGGGAGGGATATTGCTGCCCCCGATGCCCAGGGTATTGACCTGGGCGGCCGGGTGGTGTCACCGGGGTTGATAGACCTTCATGTCCATCTCAGGGATCCCGGTCTGACCGAGAAGGAGGATATCGCTTCCGGGGGCTGGAGTGCTGCGGCAGGGGGATTTACCAGCATTGTCTGTATGCCCAATACCAAGCCTCCGATTGACAGTGTGGATATTGTCCTCTATATCCAGGAGCAGGCAGCAGTAAAGTCACCGGTCCGTGTCTTTGTAAGCGGAGCCATTACCCGGGGGCTGGCGGGCCAAGGCCTGGCCGACCTGGATAACCTGGCCCGGTCGGGGGTGGTTCTTTTCACCGATGACGGGGAGACGGTTATGAATGCCAACTTGATGCGCCAGGCCTTAATACGGGCGCGAGAACTGGGCCTGCCTGTCATGCCCCATTGTGAAGATAAAAACCTGTCCGGTCCCGGGGTTATGCACGCGGGGGAAGTGGCCCGGCAACTGGGCCTGCCCGGCCAACCCGCCTCTGCCGAAGATGTTATGGTGGCCCGGGATTTAATCCTGGCCGGGGAAACAGGGGCCCGACTCCATCTTACCCACTTGAGCACTGCCCGCAGTGTGGAACTGGTACGGTTGGCCAAAGCGCGGGGGGTTAAGGTTACCTGTGATGTCACTCCCCACAACCTGGTTTTAACCGATGCGGCTGTGGCCGAGGTAGGGGCTAATGCCAAGATGTACCCGCCCTTACGGACGGAAGCTGATGTGGCGGCCCTCCGGGAAGGGTTGGCCGACGGAACAATCGATGCCATCGCCACTGACCATGCTCCCCATACCGAAGAAGAAAAGGCCAGAGGGTGTCTTGAGGCTCCCAAGGGGATAGTAGGGCTGGAGACTACCCTGGCTGTATGTTTGGACAGGCTGGTTCACACAGGGGTGATCACCCTACCGGAATTGTTGCGCAAAATGACGGTAAACCCGGCGCGGATTATCGGCTTGCCCCAGGAGGGGATTGTACCGGGGGCCAGGGCCGATTTGACAGTGATCGATCCCGATTACCGCTGGCTGGTAGACAGGGAAAAATTCACCTCAAAGGGGAAAAACACACCTTTTCATGGTTGGTCACTCCGGGGAAAACCGGTGCTGACCATGGTAGGAGGTAAAGTGGTCTATAGGGAACCGGGTTATTGGCAGGGGACCTGAATCCCTATTCTCATGCAAGTGGGGGCGGTCTCTCCCCTGCCACAGGTATAAGGGCAAGACTTATCACAGGAATAATGCTTTACTTACTAACCGGGATTAAATGTGGGACTGCCTCCATTCCCGGGCTGCGCTACCACTTCTATGGATCTAATCGATAGCTACTGCTGAAAGGAGAAAGAGTAATGGCAAGGGAAAATCGCGACAAACCACTGGCTGTTGTGGCCCTGGGCGGGAATGCAATTTTACAGCCGGGCCAGAAAGGAACGGCAGCCGAACAGCTGGCCAACGTCCAGGCGACGGCAAAGAGTATTGTAGAACTTATCAAAGAGGGCTATGATATTGTAATAACCCATGGTAATGGCCCCCAGGTTGGGGCAATTCTCCTCCAGAATGAAGAGGCGGCTTCTGTGGTACCGCCCATGCCCATGGATATCTGTGGTGCGGAAACCCAGGGCCAGATCGGTTATATGATCCAGCAGTCCCTGGGAAACGAGCTGGTCAAAGCCGGTATTAAAAGGGATGTGGTCACGGTTGTTACCCAGGTGGTTGTTTCTGAGGAGGATCCGGCCTTTGCCAATCCGACTAAACCGGTGGGACCCTTCTACGGTGAAGGAGAGGCCAAGAAACTAATGGCCGAAAGGGGTTGGGTGATGAAGGAAGATGCCGGTCGCGGCTGGCGGCGTGTGGTACCTTCACCAAACCCATTGAAGATTAAAGAAAAGAATACCATTGTTGAATTGGTTAAGAACGGTACGATTGTCATTGCTTCTGGTGGTGGCGGTATCCCCGTACTGGAAAAGGAATCAGGGGAAACGGTGGGTGTCGAGGCAGTCATTGACAAGGATCTGGCCGGTGAGTGCCTGGCCCGGGATGTTGAGGCTGACATCCTTTTGATTTTAACCGATGTAAATTACGTGGCCCTTAACTATGGGACACCGGAGCAGAAAAGCCTGACCCGGGTAACGCTGGAAACCATGCGCCGCTACCAGAAAGAAGGACACTTTAAAGCCGGCAGCATGGGACCGAAGGTGGAAGCATTAGTGCGCTTTGTGGAAAATGGGGGAGAGAGGGCAATTATTGCCTCACTTGCCTCGGCCCCGGCAGCCCTGCGGGGTGAAACGGGCACCGAAGTTGTAAAGGCTGGTTAAAAAAACCGCACAACTGTTAAAGGAGGTAAAACTTATGCTAAAAGGGAAAGACATCCTCGCTGCACCCCAGTTTAGTGCCCAGGAACTAAATCTACCTTAGCATCGCTTTCAAGGATGCCGCGGATCTGGGATCACATTAAGCTCAACGGCCACCCCTTCTGATTATGAACACGGCGGCCAACTATGAAAAACGGGTAAAAAACGGCGAAGTCATCCGTGACCTGGAAGGAATGCTGGTTGCCACCCTTTTCTTTGAGCCCAGTACCCGTACCCGGCTTTCTTTTGAATCGGCCGCCAATCGGGTTGGCGCCCGGGTTATTTCCATGGCTAGTGCCAGTGCCTCTTCCCAGGCCAAAGGTGAATCTTTGGCCGACACTATTAAGACCGTCGATGGCTATGTAGATGTTATCGTCATGCGTCATCCCATGAAGGGTTCGGCCCAGATTGCCGCCGACATCGCCGAACACCCGGTGATCAATGGTGGCGATGGTGCCGGGCAACACCCGACCCAGGCCTCCTGGACATTTATACCATTCGTAAGGAAAAGGGGTTTTTGGGCGGACAGACGGTAACCCTCCTTGGTGACCTGAAGTACGGGCGGACTGTTCACTCCCTCTCCTATTTCATGGCTCTGTATGGCAATAAAATGATTTTTGCCTCTCCCGAATCACTGAAGATGCCGGAAGAGATCAAGGCTGATCTCCGGGCCCGGGGAGCGCAGTTTGAAGAGACGGGTGACGTGGAAGCTGCCCTGGCAGCAAGTGACATTGTTTATGTAACCAGGGTACAGCGGGAACGCTTTGAAGACCCGGCAGAATACGAAAAAGTGAAGGGTTCATATATTCTGGACCGGAAATTGCTGGCAAAGGCCAAACCTGGCATTACCATCCTCCATCCCCTACCGCGGGTAGACGAGATTGCTACTGACGTTGACGATTACGAGGGAGCAGCCTACTTCCGGCAGGCCCATAACGGTATGTATATCTGGATGGCTCTCCTGGGTCTTGTCACAGGAAGGGCAAAGTAGCTCACTTCAATCTCTAAAACCGACAGCCCATTGGGCATAAAGAACCTTTCCACCCAGAACCGTTAATCGACGGGGGCAGGAACTGTAAAAAGCTTCCTGCCCCTGCTCTTTTTGTGGGTTGGTTTTATCTATTTACGGTGTTTTTCTACTATTTCGACCCTGGAATCATCGATTTAAGCCAAAAAAAAGTAATGGCCGTCGTACTATATTATTTATAACACGTTAGAAAAGAATATGCGGGAAATAAGCACTGGAAGCTTTGGTTGAAATTATACAGCCTGGGAGGAATGTTTCTTGCCCGGGATTAAACCCCACGTGGCCAAGTCGAAAAGGAGGGATAAGATGAGTCTATTTGGACGAGTCTTGAGAATTGATCTGGGAAAACAGGTTGTAAGCAAAGAACAGATTGCACAACCAAACATTACCGACTTTAAGGATCCTACTGGCCTTAAGCAAATTATCAAAGAGGTTACGGAACGACTGATGAAACGGCCGGGTACAAGTGATACCTTTTCTCGGTACGGTTCTGGGGAGTCCCAAGAGGCACGCAGTTTATTCCCGCAGCCGTGATTGGTCCCTTTGGGCCAAGGCATTAAATGCAGCTCTGGGTACTGACTATACTCCGGAGGATCTGGACTTTGTTGGGGAACGGGTTAACACTCTTGAACGCTGCTACAATCTACGGGAAGGCTTGACAAGGGAAGATGACACTTTGCCCAGGCGGCTACTGGAAGAAGCCCTTCCCGATGGTCCGGCTAAAGGAGAAAAGGTGGGGGAAGAAGCGTTACAAGACCTTCTGTCCCAGTACTATGCTGCCTTGGGTTGGGATACTAGGACAGGGGTACCGACTAAGGCGACCTTAGCCCGTTTAAATCTAGACCGATTAGGGTGTTAGGCTTATTACCACTATAACGAAGGTCTTATTTCTGCAGGTAGAGGGTTTATTAGGGAATGGTGCCGCCTACTGGCGGTCCCGTGGTTCGTCTATTTTTGATGGTTCTAGGAGGAAGATGTGCTATCTTTATCTAATTTCTAACCTCCAATTACAACTTTCAGCAGGTTCGCGCAAGGCTTTGTCGACCATCTGCTTATGTAACATCTATCTAGAAAATAATATCCTGCAGAGAGCAGCTAATAATGGTGTAAGATATCTGCTCCTGTAAAAAAATAATAAACGATAGTATGCAGGGATTTTATATTAAAAAGCGTATTATTAAATATGATGCTGAAAAAATGGTGGGTTTACAGGTTTGGGGATGACCAGGTGGTAGAGGGCGCCTTATTTTTTGTCCTTTCGTTATACGAGGTTACATATAACGAAAGGACGGTGGTAAGCAGTTGCTGTTGGAGGGATAGTGATGATTACAAACCTTTTCCTACAGGGGCCCCGGGGCATTGGGAAGTCTTCCTTGCTGCGTTCAGTCCTGGGGGAAATCAGGGACAATGTTGGCGGCTATTTTGTCCAGCGGCTTTTTCGGCAGGGGGAGCATGTGGGCTTTCGCATGGTAGATGTGGAAAGTGGGGAGCCCTACTGTTTGAATAATGAAATTGGCCTGCGGAGTTTAGAGGACCTTAACA
>DUVO01000306.1 GCA_012841005.1 Bacillota bacterium
CTGCTCGAAAAACAACAGGAAAATCCACATCTACACCAGCCTCGATGAGCTGGGTAGAAACAACCCGGCAGGCTTCTCCGGTCTCCAATCTCTGCCTGATTTCCCCAAGAACGGCCGAGCGGTGGACCGGGCACATAAGGGCGCTGAGATGATAGGAGCCCTGCAAATCCCTGATCTTTCTGAACAGCTCCCAGGCATGCTTCCGGGTGTTTACTATGCACAGTACCTGGCTTAAATCTTTTATCCGGGCAGCAAGATCTTCATCATTCATTTCCCCGAGAAAAATAACCCGCACCCGCTTGAAGGTTTCATACAGTCTCATCGGATCGGGAGCAAGTTCCACAGGCTTTATCCCACGGGGGAGTAGTCCTTCCAGGGCGGGCTGGGTGGCCGTGCAGATAACTACACTAGCCTCATAATGCCGGACAAGTTCCACCAAGGCTGCCAGACAAGGATGCAAATAATCGGTAGGTATCATCTGGGCCTCATCGAGGATAACGACACTGCGGGCAATATTGTGGAGTTTCCGGCATCTGGCAGCCCTATTGGCAAAGAGGGATTCAAAGAACTGGACATTGGTGGTAACAACTAGGGGGGCATCCCAGTTTTCCGCCGCCAGGCGTAGTTTCGCCGCCGGAGTGGTCCAGTCTTCATCTTCCTGTTCCGGGTATTGAAAGTTGCTGTGGTGTTCAAGAACAGCTTCCTCACCCACCGCCTCTCGGAAAACCTTAGCATTTTGTTCTATGATGCTAGTAAAGGGAATAACGTAAATTACCCGTTCCAGCCGGTGGCGCACAGCATGTCCCAGAGCAAAGGCCAGCGAAGAGAGGGTCTTGCCTCCACCGGTGGGAACAGTAAGGGTGAAGAACCCGGGGGGAAAGTTCGCTTTCTCCCGGCATTGGTCCAAAATGGCAGCCCGTTCCCTGTTGATGGGCGTGTCAAGGGCTGATGCCAGCAGCTGCTGCAGGTATTGTTCCAGCTTTTGGAGCATTTGGTCAGGCGAGGGATATTTCCCGCGGGCCGCGCCCTTTTCCGGCTGGCAATACTCTTCTGTGTCCAAAAAATCAGCATCTACCAGACATGAGTAAAGCATGCGGATAAAAAAGGCCAGGCTGAATCCCTGCTGTCCGGGAAAGGGTTTTATGGGCAAGCGAAAGCTTCCTAAATCTGGCCACTTGAGCAGCTCCTTTCGATACGCCTGGTAATCAGGTATGGATCCTTTGTTCAAACGTGCTGCCAAAGAGGATTCTGCTGCTAAAGAACCATAATCGTTGAGCCCGGCATGGTGTCCAGCCACAACATAGGCCAATATCCTGCCCAGGGCCTTACCGTAGTACTTTTCTGCTTCCTGAGCCCCGGCTGTGGAATGATCAACCCGTATGTGCTCGCCCTGTAGGCGCTGTTGGAACTCCAAAGAATACTTCCCCAGGTCGTGAAGCAGACCGGCTGCAAAAGCAAGTTGACCGGCCTGAAAATCCTTAGCATACCCGGCAGCCCTGTGGGCTACTCCAGACAGGTGATCCCGAAGCAATTGCCAGTCCTTACGATTCATAGAACCATCGGTGTGGGCATAAAATTTCATTCTCTTGCTCCCCTCAGAAATAATTTCGAGTTATTCTTTCATTCGCCCAATTCTGTCAAAATTCCTTCCACTCACGCGGCAACAACATTTCAGGAATTTTAGGTATCCATCTAAACTGCTCCGTATCACCGAAAGGTTATTATCCCCTTTTGAAGAATAGTTTTATTATAAGGAAATACCAAGGGGAGGAATGATACAATGAAGGCTGACCGCTTGTGGGGAGAGATCCAGAATAATGCCCTGGATAAGGGAATGGATCTGGTTGGGGTTGCAGACCTTGAGCCTGCCCGCCCCTACCTCGACAAACAGGGGCAGGAACTGGTAACCAGGTTCCCCCGGGCGATTTCCCTGGGGTTAGGGCTCACCCATGGCGTCGTCGACAACCTGGTCACCCGCGATCCGGCTGTCCTGGCCAGCTACCATAATCTCTATACAACGGTCAATCAAACCCTGGACCGGGTTGCCCTCCTGGTGGCCAAACGGTTGGAAGGAGAAGGCTATAAAACTTTCCCTGTTCCCGCCTCCCAGAGCCTGCTGCCCGATAAACTCCACGGCCTGGTTTCCCACAAACTTGTTGCCCACCTGGCCGGTCTGGGCTGGATTGGGAAAAGCTGCCTCCTAATTACTCGTAAATTCGGCCC
>DUVO01000162.1 GCA_012841005.1 Bacillota bacterium
CAACGGGGATTTCCCCCATTACCCTTCCCTGGTCCATCACCACCACTTTCTGGCCCAAAAAGACCGCCTCCTCCACATCATGGGTGACAAAAAGAACGGTTAGTTTTTCCAGGTGATAGATATTTAATATTTCCTGCTGCAATTTCCGCCTGGTAAAGGCATCCAGGGCACTCAGGGGTTCATCCATCAAGATCAGGCGTGCCCCGTAGCACAGGGTTCGACCAAGGGCCACCCGCTGCGCCATTCCTCCCGATATCTGGTGGGGGTAGGCATCTTGAAAACCTTCCAGGCCCAGCAGGCGCAGGTATTTGTTTGCTTTCTCCTCAATGATTTCCGGGCTGCATTTGCGCAGGGAGAAAACCATATTCTGTTTGACCGTCAGCCAGGGCATCAGCCGCGGCTCCTGGAAGACAATACTTACCTCGTTTTTTTCCCCCCGGGAGTTTAAAAAGGTGATTTTCCCCCGGCTTTTTTCCTCCAGGCCCGCCAGGATCCTGAGCAGGGTCGTTTTGCCGCAGCCGCTTTTACCGACGACGGTGACAAAACTCCCCTCCTCAACTTCCAGGTTTATTCCCTGCAGGGCCGGGATTTCCCGCCCGTTTAAGTGGTAAATTTTATACAGCTTGTTCACCTTTACTCCGGCCATATTATTTCTTTCCTTCCCTTCTGGTGAAGGATCCTTTCACCAAGGATTAAGAACAGGTAATCAATGAAATATCCCAACAAACCTATGGCAAGAATCCCAACCAGGATAATATCCGGCCGGGACAGGCGCTCTGCATCGTTGATCATGTACCCGATACCGGAAGCGGCGGCAATGAGTTCCGCCCCAATGAGGGAACGCCAGCTGTAACCCAGTCCCAGCTGCATGCCGACAAGAATCTGGGGGATGGCCTGGGGAAGTATGATTTGCCAGAACTGTTCCCGTTCTGTAAAGGCAAAGACCTTGCCCACTTCCAGGAGTTTGACATCGCAGTTGGCAATGCCGCTCATGGTGTTCTGGAAGACCGGGAAAAAGGAAGCCAGGACGATCACCGCCAGTTTGGGAGGTTCCCCTATACCCAGCCACAGGATCAGGAGGGGGATTAGAGCAATAGGGGGGATATGCCGGATAAATTCCAGCACAGGCTCTAAATAGTAATAATAATTTTTTCGTAAAGCCATGGCGATTCCCAGGGGGAAAGCTACAGCAAAGGTGATGAGAAAGCCGGCCAATACCCTAAATAGACTGGCCTTCAGGTGTCGATAAAGCAGGCCCCTTTTGGTTAGGGAAACTGCCGTATGAAAGACTCTTACCGGAGAGGGTAAAAGGTAGGTATTGAACCAGCCCAGTTCCGCCCCGGCCCACCATACGGCCAGCAGCAGGAGGGGCAGTATTAAGCGCTTATAGTACCTCATAAATCTTCTCCTTTCCCTGGAAAGGAGCCAGGGCCCGGGGGAGAATCCCATGGAGGTAGGCTATTAAAACCCCATAGTTGACAATGGGAATTCCTTCACTGGTGACGGCCCGGATCCGGTGGAGCATTTCTCTCCTGTTGAGCATGCAGCCACCGCAGTGGACCACCAGCTTGTACTTCTCAAGCTCCTCGGGAAAACCGTAACCGCTGGCATGATCGATTTTCAGGCTGCCGCCGACGGCCTGTTCCAGCCAGCGGGGAATCTTGACCCGGCCAATATCATCGGCCAGGCAGCGGTGGGTACAGGCTTCGCCGATTAAGACCCTGTCTCCGGGCTTGAGGCTGGCGACAGCCTCGGCTCCCTGCACCAGGGCAGCCAGATCTCCCTTGTACCTGGCCATGAGGATAGAAAAGGATGTCAGGGGTATTTCCGGGGGAACAAGGGCCGCTACCTTACCAAAGACCTGGGAGTCGGTCACAACCAGGGCTGGCGGGGTTTTCAGTTTCTCCAGTATCTTTTTCAGTCCGGTTTCCTTGCACACGACACACTGGCAGTCATGATCCAGGATATCCCTGATGGTCTGGACCTGGGGCAGGATCAGCCGCCCCTTGGGGGCTGCGGCATCTATGGGGGTGACCAGGAGAATCGTTTCCCCCGGCTCCACCAGGTCGCCGGCGATGGCCGGCGCCTG
>DUVO01000123.1 GCA_012841005.1 Bacillota bacterium
GCGGGTTATAGCAGCTGTCAGGGTGGTTTTCCCATGGTCCACATGACCGATGGTTCCAATGTTCACATGGGGTTTTGTCCGTTCATACTTTTGCTTTGCCATTCTGATTCATCCTCCTTGGATTTGTGCTTTTGGTTATAATAGATTTATTTGAAGGCCGTATGCAGGGGCATCAGCCTTGTTGGTAGAGGGCACTAACCAAAGGGATCAAAAATTGTTCTTGACCAGTTCACTGGCAATATTCTTCGGCAGGGGCTCGTAATGGGAAAACTCCATGGTATAGTTGCCGCGGCCCTGGGTCCGGGAACGAAGGTCCGTGGCATAACTAAACATCTCTGCCAGGGGTACATAACCCCTGACGGCCTGCACCCCGGCCCTGGGCTCCACACCCTCGATCCGCCCGCGGCGGCCGTTGATATCCCCCATCACATCCCCTATATACTCCTCGGGAACCTGAACTTCGACCTTCATTATGGGCTCCAAAATCACCGGCGCCGCCTTACTGACACCCTCTTTAAGGGCTATAGAACCAGCGGCTTTAAAGGCTATTTCCGAAGAATCCACATCGTGGTAGGAACCATCAATAAGGGTCACCTTGATGTCCACCAGGGGATGCCCCGACAGGGTCCCCGTTTCCATGGCCGCCTTTACCCCTTCTTCCACTGCCGGAATATACTCCTTGGGGACAGCGCCGCCAACAATCTTGTTCTCAAATTGGAAACCGGCTCCCCTCTCCAGTGGTTCCAACTGGAGCCAGACATGACCATACTGGCCCCGTCCCCCGGTCTGGCGGATGAATTTACCTTCTGCCTTAACTTTCTTGGTGATGGTTTCTTTATAGGCTACCTGGGGTTTTCCTACATTGGCCCCCACCTTAAATTCCCGGAGGAAGCGGTCAACAATAATATCCAGGTGGAGTTCCCCCATCCCTTCGATAATACTCTGACCGGTGTCGGGGTCCACGTGTACCTTAAAGGTAGGATCCTCTTCGGCCAACCGGGCCAGGGCTATGGTCATCTTATCCTGGTCCGCCTTGGTTTTGGGCTCGATGGCAACGGAAATAACCGGTTCGGGAAACTGCATCGATTCCAACAGAATAGGATGATCTTCGCTGCACAGGGTATCGCCGGTGCTCACATGTTTAAAACCGATGGCCGCGGCGATATCCCCGGTATAAACGGCATCGATTTCTTCCCGGTGGTTGGCATGCATCTTAAGAAGCCTGCCGATTCGTTCCTTAGTGCCCTTGGTGGCATTATAGATATAACTCCCCGCCTTCAACATCCCCGAGTAAACCCGGAAAAAGGCTAATTTGCCCACATAGGGATCGGTGGCAATTTTAAAGGCCAAAGCAGCAAAGGGGGCCTCATCACTGGTCGCCCGGTGTTCTTCCTCCCCTGTCACGGGATTGATGCCTTGGATATCAGCCACATCTGTCGGAGCTGGTAAATAGTCGATTACTGCGTCCAAAAGGGGCTGTACCCCCTTGTTCCTGTAGGAAGAACCACAGAATACAGGAACCATCTGTACAGCCAGGGTGGCCCTGCGGATGGCCTCCTTGATCTCGGGCACAGAAATCTCTTCCCCCTCCAGGTATTTTAGCATCAGTTCCTCATCAATCTCCGCCACCGCCTCCAGAAGCAGTTCCCGGTACCGTTGGGCTTCTTCCTGCATTTCGGCAGGTATCTCTGCCTCTTCACTCTGGGTGCCCAGGGCATCGTTAGTATACAGCCGGGCCTTCATGGTAAGCAGGTCGATCATACCGATAAAACTGTCCTCTTTGCCAATGGGGAGCTGTACCGGAACGGCATTAGCCTTAAGCCTCTCCCGCATCATCTTCACACAGCGATGGAAGTCGGCTCCGGTAATGTCCATTTTATTGACATAGGCAATCCGCGGGACATGATATTTATCGGCCTGCCGCCAGACTGTTTCAGACTGGGGTTCCACACCACCCTTGGCACAGAACACAGCAATGGCACCATCCAAAACCCGGAGGGAGCGTTCTACTTCTACTGTGAAATCAACGTGGCCTGGTGTGTCAATAATGTTAATACGATAATCCTTCCAGAGGCAGGTGGTGGCAGCGGATGTAATGGTAATCCCCCGTTCCTGTTCCTGTTCCATCCAGTCCATAGTCGCTGCTCCGTCGTGAACTTCGCCCAATTTGTGTACCCGCCCGGTATAGAATAAAATTCTTTCGGTTGTAGTGGTTTTGCCAGCGTCGATATGAGCCATAATACCTATGTTGCGCGTTTTTTCCAATGAAATTGTTCTCGGCATTGCCTTCCCTCCTTTACCTGAAATAAACCCGCTGGACTGTTGCCAGCCATCAAGACGGTACCATTCCCTTTTCCCTTTTCCTTACCACCGGTAATGGGCAAAGGCCTTGTTGGCTTCCGCCATCCTGTGGGTATCTTCTTTCCTCTTCACGGCGCCACCGGTACCATTGGCCGCGTCCATAATCTCCCCGGCCAACCTTTCCTTCATGGTATGTTCGCCCCTTTTGCGGGCAAATTCCACCAACCAGCGCAATCCCAGAGAAGCACGCCTTTCCGGCCTCACTTCCACCGGCACCTGATAGTTGGCACCCCCAACCCGGCGAGCACGTACCTCCACCAGGGGCATAATATTCTTCATAGCCTGTTCAAAAACTTCCACCGGGTCCTTACCGGTTTTTTCCTGGACAATGGCGAAGGCATCATAACAGGTCCTTGCCGCCAGGCTCCTCTTTCCATCCAGCATAACTTTATTGATCAATCTGGTAACCAGCTTACTGTTGGTCACCGGATCAGGCAGTACTTCCCGCTTCGGTACTTGGCCCCTTCGTGGCATTCCCATCCCTCCTTTTCCAGAACATTATTCTCCCACAATTAAC
>DUVO01000033.1 GCA_012841005.1 Bacillota bacterium
ACCAGACCTTTAGATACCAGGAAAAAATTCCATCACCCTTCCCTCCGGCCAGCGCAAAGAGGGGGTGCCCTTCTAGTTCCCTCACCCAGTCCCTCAGATCCTCCCTCCCCGCCTCTGCCGGATAGGGAAACCCCAGGAGGGGTGCTGCCAATAGTTTAACTATGATGGCATAATAAGTGTGGAGGGCCACCAGCAGGAGGCCCGGCTCCAACCCCTGCCCCTTCCAATCCAAGTTCCGTACCAGTTCCCTTACCGCCCGCTCCTCCCGGGCTTGACCCCTGGCACTTCTTTTTTCACCCCGTCCCGTATCCTCCAGCCATTGGGACACCACCGGTTCCCTCACCCGGGCAGGAGCTTCAGCCAGGACCTTATAGAGGGCAGTTACCATCCCCCGGCCCCAAATTGTTTCCAGGCCACAATCATCCCTTAAGTTGTTTGCGGTGAGGGGCATTAATCGAGAGCTACCCGGCATTAAATTTACTACCTCCCCGCCATTTAATTAACCAGGGATCAACTCCTGCTATTGAGAAAGGTGGGGAATCTGGTCCCCACCTTCCTTCTTTTTTGCTATTTCCCTTCCCCCGTCAGAAAATCCCAGGCAAACTGGGCATACAAGGCCACACACCGGTCCAAAACACCTTCGTCTATATCAAACTTGGGATGATGGTGGGGATAGCAGGCGTTTTCCTCATTTCCGGCTCCCATAAAGACAAAGACGCCCGGGGCCTTTTCACAATAGAAGGCGAAATCCTCACTTCCTGTTTGTTTCGGTATACTGGCCAGGCTTTCCTCTCCATAGAGTCTACGAATTATATCGGCTGCCTTTTCCGTAAGCTGCGGATCATTTATCGTAACGGGGGTTAATTTGGCATATTCAAGTTCCGCCTCAGCCCGGTAGGCGGCCGCCGTCCCCTTGATAATTCGTTCAATGATTTCGGGAGCCTTCGCCTGCAATTCTGGGCAAAAACCCCGGACCGTGCCTTCCAAAATTCCTCGACCGGCGATGATGTTCCACCTGGTGCCAACATCCATCTTGCCAATGGTAACAACCAGGGAATCCAGCGGGCTGACCTCGCGGCTGACAATGGACTGGAGATTCATAACTGTTGCCGCAGCAGCCACCACTGCATCAACAGTCCGCTGGGGCTGGGCAGCATGCCCGCCCTTGCCGGTAATGTTGATCTTGAGCATATCACAGAAAGCCATCCGCGGTCCCGGTTCTACCGATACCTGGCCTGCCGGTAGATCTGCCCAAACATGAATACCCAGGATCGCATCCACATCATCCATCTCCCCAGCATCGACAATGAGCTTAGCCCCCAGGGCAACCTCTTCTCCCGGCTGGAAGAAAAATTTTACCTTCCCTGGCAGCTGGTCCTTCACCTTGTTCAGTATCTTGGCAACTCCCAACAGGGCGGCCGTGTGGGCATCATGGCCACAGGCATGCATCAAACCTTTAGTCTCAGAAGCATAGGGCACATCATTCTCTTCCGTCAGGCTCAAGGCATCCATATCGGCCCGCAAGGCCACGGTTTTACCCGGCTTCGCGCCCTCTAGGATACCTATAACCGCCGTATCTCCATGCCGGCGGATCTCTAAACCCATTTTCCGCAATTCTTCTTCCACCCGCTCCGCCGTCCGAAATTCCTTCATGCTGACTTCCGGATGGCGGTGGAAATCACGCCGCCACGCGATAACCTCTTCCTTGACTTCCTGGGCCAATTCCTTAAAACAAACCATTTCAATACCTCCTCTAATTAATGAACTACCTGGATTACTGGGCCAGGGCAAGTACCGCATCTAAATAAAGCTCCGCCCCCAGGGCAATGTCTTCGTAATCGGTCCACTCCTCGGGGCAGTGGCTTTTCCCACCTCGACTGGGTACGAAAAGGAGTCCCACCGGGGCTAGCTTGGCCATAACCATGGCATCATGACCGGCTCCACTGGGCATCACCCTGAAGCTGATATTTTTCCGGCGGGCCGCCTCGGCGACAATATCAATAATCTTTGCCTCTGTTGCTACCGGTGGCACTGCCAGGGCTTGCTCCCACCCATAAGTAAGGTGCAATGACTTACATACTTCAGCCACTACCTTTTTTATCTTCGTCGCCGCCCCTTCGATTACCTCATTATTACCATCCCGGAGGTCAATGCTGAATTTCACCTCGGCGGGAACAATATTGAAAGCCCCGGGTTTAACCTGGAGGGTGCCTACCGTGGCCACGGTATTTTCCCCCGTTTCCCGGGCAATACGATTGATGGCGGTAATCACCTGACTTGCTCCCACCAGGGCATCCCGCCGCATATCCATGGGCGTTGTCCCGGCATGATCGGCAGAACCGGTGATGGTGACAAAAAAAGTCCGGATACCAACAATAGATTCCACAATCCCAATCCTGGTCCCTGTGGCCTCCAGGACCGGACCCTGTTCAACGTGGAGCTCCAAAAAAGCCTTGATGGAGCCGGGTTTTCGTACTGCATCCTTGACCCTGTCCGGAGCCAAACCAAAGGCCTTCATTGCCTCGGCCTTGCTGATCCCCTGCTGGTCAAAGGTACCGGTTACCTCCTCCTGTGATATACCGTCGGTCATAGCCCGGCTCCCGTAAAGGCCGGCGCCAAACCTGCCGCCCTCCTCCTCTGTAAGGACGGCAAACTCGATGGGATGCACCGTCTCCTTTCCCAATTCCTGCAAAGCCCTGGCTATCTCTAAAGCCGTGACAACACCGGCGGCACCGTCAAACCGGCCGCCATTCTTAACGGAGTCAATATGGGAACCGATCATCACAACCGGTGCCTCGGGGTCTTTCCCTGCCCGGCGGCCAAACATGTTGCCGGCTGCATCGGTATAAACCTCCAACCCGATGGCTTGCATCTCCCGCTTCAGGTAGTCCCTGGCCTGTCGCTCCTCGGGCGTAAAGGCCATGCGGGTTATACCTTCTCCCGGTGTAGCTGTATATTGGGCCAGTGTTTCTAAATCCCTTCGCACCCTCTCTACTTTAATCAAGTTACAACCCTCCCGCTTCTACTGCAGTATGTAATACACTGTTTTACCCCCTTCGGTAATATTAACAGTATACCAAAGCTAAACTTCGGTGGCAACATCAAGATGCAATTTAAACACCTAGCAGCCTGTGCAATGCATAATAACGGGACCAGAACAGAATTACTATATAAAAAAGCTATTTCAATAAGCAGGCTATTATTCCTTTTTCCCTGGGGGGCCGAGTAAACTTGACTTCAAGGATCCTGGAGGCTTATGTGGGTGAGTATGCCAGCGGTAAAAGTGAAAATGCCATCAACCGAAGCTTGGGGCTCCTCGCCCGGGACCGTTTCGTTACCTTAGTCGATTTTGATCTGGTCGAGTTTTTCTATACCCTCCGGCCTATAAAAAAGGAGCTGGAAAACCTTGGGCTGGAGGTAATTGCCTGGGACCGGGAGGATGCCCTCGGATTCGGTGAAACGGGAACCCTCCTTAAAGCCGCGGCAAAGGGGGTGCTGTCCCGGCCCGGGGATATTATCTTTGATGTCGGCTACGGTGCCGGCGGGAGCAAGGCCTTGAACCTGGTTGAAGGGCTCCTGGAAAGACCAGAACTCAAAATTTACCTGGTTGTCAACACTGCCCGCCCCATGACGGCGACGGTAAAAGATATCATAGCCTATGCCCGTACCTTTCCCCACCTGGATGGGCTGATTAACAATACCCATCTGGGGAAGGAAACAACCCCGGACCTTGTCCAGGAAGGAGCCCGAAAGGTAAAGAAAGCAGCCGCTATACTGGGGCTACCCCTGCTGTGGACCAGTGCCCTCCCTACCGTCGCAGAACAAATAGGGCCCCGGGATATTACCGGAGCCCCGGTATACCGGTTAATCCCCTTTATGAAAGGAGCACTATATTAAGGAAGGAGGAAGAATATGGCAAGGATTGTGGAAAAGGAACAGCGTATGTTCGTCACCGGAAATGAGTTGGTCGCCTGGGGGGCCCTGGCTGCCGATGCCGACATCATGTACGGTTACCCCATAACACCCCAGAATGAGATCATGCACTATTGGACACGCCTGGCCCCCAGGTTCGGGAAGGGATTCCTGCAGACCGAAGACGAACTTTCCGCCGGTTTTACAACCCTGGGCGGCGTCATGGCAGGAAAAAAGGCCTTTTCCGGAACCTCGGGCCCTGGAAACGTCCTGATGCAGGAGCCATTTCCATGGCGGAGATGATGCGGATCCCCGCCGTCTGGGTAATTCAACAGCGGGGGGGACCCTCCACAGCAACGGTCATCTACTCCCAGCAGGAAACCCGCCTGACCTGCTTCGGCGGTAATGGCGAAGGCCTGCGGGTTGTCTATTCCACCGCCTCCCACCAGGAACTCTTTGATTATACCATCAAGGCCTTGAACACCGCCTGGCAGTATCGTTTCCCCACCTTTGTCCTGGGGGACGGTTATCAAGCCAAGATGCGGGAACCGGTCACCCTCTACAACCCTGAAGACCGGGGTATTAAAATAGTGCCCGGTGAACCCCTGGTCCTGAAACCGGGAATTCCAGGTCAGGACAAGCTTATCTGGACGGCAAGGAAGCAGCCTATATACCCAACTTCGGTGTCGAACAGCGGGGCGGTGTTTCCATTGCCTTTGTCCAGATAGGGACGGAAAAGATCGGCGCCCCCAAATTTAAAAAGGCCGACATTCTGGTAGCCTTGAGTCACCGGGCGGTAGAACGCACCAAAAGCCATCTTGCCCCCAATACCCTGTTTATTTATGACAGTTCCTCCATCAGCCCGCCGGAAATTGATGATAAAACCATCGGGGTCCATAACTGGGATACGGTGGCACCGGAAGCCTTTGCCGATCAAGTGGGAAACAAGCCGGGGAAACCCATCCAGCCGCCCCAGGCACTTAAAATCGTGGGTATCCCGGCGGCCCAGGTGGCCAAGGATGAGCTTAGCCCCCGGGTCTTTAACATTATTATCCTGGGTACCATCATTGCAGCGAGTCAAATTTTAAATCCGGAAGTGGTTAAAAAGGCAATGGAACAGAAATTCCGGGAGAAGTTTGCCGACAAACCCCAACTGGCAGAACTAAACTACAAGGCCTTTGCCCGGGGCCAGGAGCTCTTTAAGAAACATGTCGTCACAAAGGGGGCTGACAGATAATGGACCAGGAGGCATTAAAGGAAGAGGGAAAAACCTTTGTGGGTTTTCGTTCTGAAGTGCCCCGGGGTGGCTCCTGGACCGTCTACCCCGGTCTTTGTAAAGGATGCGGTTTTTGTATCGAGGTTTGCCCCGTTGCTGTCATCGGCTGGTCAGACCACCTCGGCGTCTATGGGACACCCAGTGTAGAGGTCGACGCCGAGGGCTGTATTCTCTGTCACCAGTGTGAGCGGATCTGCCCCGACGCCGCCATCGGCGTGGAGAGCCGGCACAATCG
>DUVO01000100.1 GCA_012841005.1 Bacillota bacterium
GGGAGGGCCAGGCCGCCCCTGACTTTACCCTTTCGGATCCCGAAGGTGAGACCTATTCCCTGGCGGATTTTCACGGACAGGTTGTGGCCCTGACTTTTTGGAACAGCGGCTGCCGCTACTGCCTTTGGGAATTATCCCTTTTGGACACCCTGCAGCGGGAAGAGGAGGGGGAGGTGGTAGTGCTGGCCGTCAACATCGGTGATTCTGCTGCGACCGTAGCCGAACTGTGGGAACAGGAGGGCTATGAGACCATAGCCCTTTTGGATGATGGTACCATTGCCGCCGAGTATCTCGTCTGGCCCATCCCCGATAACCTGATTATCGATGACCAAGGTGTTATAACCTTCCGGTCCCCGGGCCTTTTGCCCCTGGAAGAACTCCGGCGGGCCGTGGCTGAGGCCCGGGAGTAAAAGTGGGCCGTGGCTGAGGCCCGGGAATAGGGGCGGGCCTCCGTGTGGCGGTGGCCCAGAAATTGAGGCCGTCCGCCGGCCCTTTTAATCTGAATCCCCTGGTTGAGAGCCGGGGGTTATGTTTTTTCTTGCAACACTACCGGAAAACCAGGGGGGCCTTGCCTGTGACAATAACCCCGTCCCCTTGTCACACCCCGTCCCCTTGTCACACCCTTGTCACACTTTTCACAGCAAGATAACTGTTAATTGTCAACTTTTATTATACCATTAATTCCCTGCTGGCGGCAGCTGGTAAGCTGGTTCATCGGCCCGGAAAATGGTATCATAATTGTAAGCAATTTATCCTTCGGAAAGTCAGGCCGCGGAGGTGATAATAGTTGGGTAAACAAAACTTGAAATACCGAAAACAAAAGGTCAAGAGGGAACACCACCTCCTGCCAGGATTGGCCCCCGTCCTGGAGGAAATCGCCAGCCATCCAGCGGTGAAATCCATAATACCGGCCCGCATCAACAGTGCCGTCAGGGGGTCAGGGGTCCAGCTCCAATGGAAGTACAAAACCCCAACAGGCATTAAACTCCTGGCCAAATCCGGTGGTGGTGTCCAGGAAATCTTTATCGTGACAAAAGAACCGGAAGCACTACAGAAATTAATCGAAAATTACCAGTAAGGAAAGGGACCCCACCCGGGAATATTCCGGCCGAAAATGGGTAAAATATAGTACATAATTTACTATAATCAAATAATTTAATCCTTTTGTTTGCCAAAAGCAGGAAATGGTTCAGTTCCGGAGAATAGATCCATCAGACGCCTTGCGGGTGGAATAAAAGAAGGGAGGGAAAACTTGTGCAGACGGTTGTAGTTATGGGAACCTTGGATACCAAGGGAGCAGAACTCAAATACGTGCAGGAGATCATTGCCGAAAGCGGGTTGGACACACTTCTGGTGGATACCGGAGTCCTGGGAAACCCCACCATAAAAGCTGACATCTCCCGGGAAGAAGTGGCGAAGGCAGGGGGCCAGGACTTAAGCCAGCTGGTCCAGAGGGAAGACCGGGGAGAAGCAATAACGGTTATGACCGCCGGAGCAGCCAAGATTGCCCGCCAGCTCTATGACCAGGGCAAACTCCAGGGAATAATCAGTTTGGGTGGCTCAGCCGGCACCACTATCGGCACTTCTGCCATGCGGGCTCTGCCCGTCGGTGTGCCCAAGGTGATGGTCTCTACCCTGGCTTCCGGCGATACCCGCCCTTACGTTGGCACCAAGGATATCTGCATGCTCTACTCTGTCGTTGACATCGCCGGCCTCAACCGCCTCTCAAAAACCATCCTGGGGAACGCTGCCCGGGCCATCGCCGGAATGGTGACCAACGCCAGGGAAGAAGCGGTAGATGAGAAGCCCCTTATCGGAGCCACCATGTTCGGTGTAACCACACCCTGTGTAACTAAAGCCAGGGAATACCTGGAATCCAGGGGCTTTGAACTTCTGGTCTTCCATGCCACCGGAACCGGGGGAAGGGCCATGGAAGATCTAATTTACGACGGCTTTATAACCGGTTCCCTCGATATCACTACCACAGAATGGTGTGATGAATTGGTCGGCGGTGTCTTGAACGCTGGCCCCCACCGTCTGGAAGCAGCCGGTAAAGTGGGAATCCCCCAGGTCGTCTCCCTGGGTGCCCTGGACATGGTCAATTTTGGTCCTATGGAAACAGTTCCGGAAAAATTCCGCCACAGACGGCTCTATAAACATAATCCTACCGTCACCCTCATGCGGACCGAACCTGAGGAATGTGCCCAACTCGGCCGGATTATCGCAGAGAAACTCAACGCCGCCAAAGGACCCACTGCCCTGGTAATACCCCTGAAGGGGGTTTCCTTAATCGACCGGGAAGGACAGCCCTTCTGGCATCCCGAAGCAGATCAAGCCCTATTTAACGCCATCCGGGAAAATATAGGTCCCAATGTAAACCTCATCGAGCTGGATACCGATATTAACGATCCGGAATTCGCCCTCACCCTGGCTAAATTGCTTGAGGAAATGATGAGCAAAGAGAAAGGAGGAAATTAGAATGGCCTTTTTGAGTCGCGCTGAAGCCCTTGCCAAAATCAAGAGTGAGATAGCAGCGGGAAAACCCATTATCGGTGCCGGAGCAGGAACGGGAATCTCGGCCAAGTGTGCCGAAGCAGGTGGAGTGGACCTGATTATAATATATAATTCCGGTCGTTACCGGATGGCTGGCAGGGGTTCCCTGGCCGGCCTTCTCCCCTACGGCGACGCCAATGCCATCGTCGTTGACATGGCCAAAGAGGTCCTCCCCATTGTGAAAAAGACCCCTGTTCAGGCCGGGGTCTGCGGTACCGACCCCTTCCGGGTTATGGATGTTTTCCTAAAACAGCTCAAGGACATAGGCTTTACCGGGGTCCAAAATTTCCCCACCGTAGGGCTGATCGATGGTGTCTTCCGGCAAAACCTGGAAGAGACAGGAATGGGTTACGACCTTGAAATAGAAATGATTGCCAAAGCCCATAGACTTGATATGCTCACTACGCCCTACGTCTTTTCCGTTGACGATGCGGAAAAGATGGCAGAAGCCGGTGCCGACATCCTGGTTCCCCACATGGGGCTGACCACCAAGGGGACCATCGGTGCAACTACCGCCTTAACCCTGGAAGAATCGGCAAAACGGGTCCAGGCCATGCACGATGCAGCTAAGAAAATAAACCCGGATATTATCGTCCTCTGCCACGGTGGACCAATAGCGGAACCGGAAGATGCCCAGTATATTCTCGAAAACACCGAAGGTGTTGTCGGTTTCTTCGGCGCATCCAGCATCGAGCGCCTCCCGACAGAAGTAGCCATCACCGAGCAGGTGAAAAAATTCAAATCCCTCAAGTTCTAAAGTCGAAACAATGGGGGCACCCAGCCCCCGTTGTTCCCTTTGTAACCCATACTATGGCATATTAGGTCTAACTTCAAGTCCTTTTCACTTTCTTCCCAAAGAATAAACCGCCATCACGAAGGTGACAGCGGTCTTGCCTATTTGCTAACTGACACTGGTAAGTATTCTCCGTTCCAGTTTCCTGACGGCTTCGACCGGACTTCTGCCGACCTCTTCCTGGAAACCGGCCCGGCTGCAATAGGCAACCCAACGCTTGGCAGGTGCATTCCTGGGTTCCAACTCTACTTCAATAACATATTCCCTGCCATTAATTTGACGTCTTAATTCCATTGCCCAGCGTTACCTCCTTCCATTTATTCTTGTTCTTACAATTTTTGTGATTACTTTATATATTATTATATACCATAATACACCGGATCACAAGATCAGACCATTTATTGTTTAGTCTTCTGACAGGGACAATATTTCTACATAAAGGGGATAAGAAGGGTCAGTAGTATCGCCCCGCACAAAGACCATCCGGTCGGCCCAGCATTGAAAACTGTTCTTCCAACCGCCATTATTAGTCAGTTGGGTGGCCCGTCCCCCGGCGTCCACAGTATATATCTCTGTATATAATTCCCCATTTGCCACATCTTCTAAAACCCTGCCGACGATTATGCTCCCCTTGTGCCACAAAACCGGCTCATCAATAGCTTCCTGGATGGTAAATAATACCTCTTGCTCCCTTCTATCTACAACCAGCAGGGATGAACTCCCATCGGCTTCATAGCGGTACAGGTAAATTTGTTCACCAGTGGGAGACCAACCGGCCAGGGAAAACCATTCTCCCTTCAGGGGGGTCAATAGCTGTAACTCCCCGCTCTCCAATTCCACTTCCCAAAGACCTTCCCAACTAAAATCAGCACCCCAGGGATTTGTATCTCCCTCTTCCCACCGGGCCGATAAAAAAGCAAGGCGCTTACCGTCCGGCGACCATATCGGCGCTCCCACCTGTCTTCCCGGCACCCTGTACCGGGTTAGAACCTTATCCTGGAGGGAAAAGACTTGGAAAAAGGTGGCGGGAGGAAGGGCACCATCTTCCCCCCGATACAAGTCATAACCTTCTTCCTGTCTGACTCCCGTCAAAAAAGCTACCTTTTCACCGGTGTGGGACCAAACTGGAAAGAAATGATAATCAGCATCGGCAATCACATCTTCCCCCTGTCCGGTCCGGGTATCCAATAAGAACAGGCTATTTTTATCCCCTGTTTCCTGCTGGTACACAACATATCTTCCCGAAGGAGAGAAGGAAACCTGGAAAAGGCCATTCCTTTGGGGAAGCCCCATCTGTAACAACTCCTTCTCTCCCGTCTCAACATCAATTCGCCACAGTTCCCCCGACCTGTGTACCAGGAGGGAACCTTCTGCAGTTAGTTTTAATTGGCTCAGTCCAATCTGACCACCGGATAACCAGGCTACTTCTTGAACCGACATTTCTTCTGCAGCAGAAAGCACAACCCGGCCAATAGAAATCCCCGTTGAACCGGAATAAGGGCTACTTGCCTGGGGCCCATCAACAGCATAATACAGCTCCCCACCCCCGGGAGACCAGCCCAGCAACTGGACGCCGATAAAACCCGCTTCCTGTTGGGTCGAAATAGTTAACACCCGTTCAAACCGACCACTGGCATAATCTAATATCCAAATTCCATAGCCGTCGTTGTATCCACTGAGGGCCAATTTCTTTCCTTCCGGTGACCATTCTATTTGGGGTAAAACCCCGAAGAAGGGCCCCAGGGTATACAATTCCCCATTATTATTAATTTGCTTTACCTGTTCCTCCCCTCCATTTTCCGGCTCGGGGTAAGAATCAAGGGGAAAAGCTGCACCAACACCAGGTTCTTCAAATCTACCTTCCTCCGGGGGGACAACAACAGCCACCGGATCCCCTCCCGCCTCTGTCCCCATCTGGGGCTGATCATCCACGGGTAGTTCTCCTCCCGAACACCCTTGCAGCAACAGCAGGCAAATAACCACAATAATCACATAATTGCATCGTATCATTTGTCTATTCCTCTCCTCTGGTAACCCTCTTTCTCTATTGTAACTACCCGATGCCAAGGATAACAGACTGCAGGGGTTAAAAAACAGTAAAAATTGGGTTAAAGCGAAATATTTCAGCTTTCACCCAATTAAGAGGAAAACTAATAACTACTCCCCCAGGATATTCCTTTCAGGATCCTTCATGGAGCAGGTTACTGGCAGAAACAGCCCTTATGCCCTGCCGGTAGTCCAGTCTTTGATCAGACCTTGGAGTTTTTTGTAGACTTGCCCCTGAAAATCTTTTTTCGAGCCAAACTCCATTTTGCCCAACCTGCCCTTTTTACCCTCCAGCAATAAATCAGTTCCCGCCACCCGAATGAGCTTCACTTCCCCAAGGGGGACCACCTTCGTGTGCATAGCCAATATTCCCTGCCGGAAAAAATATATACTGCGATTTGTAACCACCACAGCCTGCCTGGGTGTAAGCTGTAGTGAGATAATGGTTAATTCAGACAGGTCTACCCGCCGGCGGAGGGCAGCGGCAAAATGGGGGTTAAGCTCTTCCAACAATGCAAACACACTACACACCTCAAATCTCCCAAATTGGAAAAAAGAAGCTGTTTTCATAACAGCTTCCAAGAATACAGGAAAGTTCAAGTTAATTATACCACAACCGCCTGTCCAACTCCACAGGAGAGCTTATAACCAGATAGAACAGCCAACTGTCTTTCCAGAAACAGAGAAGCTGTTCAGCTTCCAATAAAGTCCAACCTATGGAAGTGATGGTGCTCCTACGGGACAGACATCGGCACAAGCGCCACACTCAATACAGATATCAGGATCAATCACATAGATATCTCCTTCACTGATAGCTTCAACGGGACACTCTGCCTGACAGGCACCACAAGCAATACACTCATCAGAGATTTGATAAGCCATCTAGAACACCTCCATCTGTTTGGGTATAACTTCAAGCATATATATTCGCACTCACCGGGGAAATTCCTCTTTTTCGCAAAAAAATATTAGCATGCTGCCTTTATTCTTCGCCCTGCCATTTCCTCGTTGATAAGGGCGGGACAAGTCCCCGCCGGGAATAAGACCCTTTCCATGCATAACGGTGTTGACCTCACCACCTGTAAAAAAGGGGCGCCTCAACTCTCCCCCAGCCCTCCCTGAATTGACTGCCGGTATGGGGCTTTGCAAACCCACTATTCCCCAGGAAAATTTACTGCTCGACCGGCCCCGACAAATCAATTATATAGTATAATGGTAGTCATATAATCTAGCCCAAAATATTGGGCAAAAGGGGGGTGACATTCTTGGACAAAAGCCAAACTCCAGATAATCGCACCATTACCATTGATCTTTTGGCGCAGCGGGGAGTATGCCTAGAAGATATTGCCCACCTGGTCTTGGAACTGCAAAAAGGATATTATTCCGACCTGACCTTCGCCGAATGCTTGGAAAGCGTCATGCGGGTATTAGACAAAAGGGAAGTACAAAATGCCATCCTCACGGGGCTTACCCTGGATATTCTCACCGAAAGGGGTTTAGTTGACGAACCCCTTGCCTCAATTCTCCGTAACGACGATAATCTTTATGGTATTGATGAAATCCTGTCCTTGAGTATTGTCAATGTCTATGGTTCAATCGGTCTCACCAATTTTGGCTATCTTGATAAGCTCAAACCGGGAATTATCGGCAGCATCAATGGCAAGAATAACCGTGTAAATACTTTCCTTGATGATATAGTAGCAGCTATTGCCGCGGCCGCTTCGGCCCGCATAGCCCACCGGGCCAGGGCGGTACCAACCGGCGACTAGAAAATAACTGTCTGGCTTTGACCCGTGGGCAAGGCAGAGGGACTTTTTCTCGCCACAGGGAACAAAAAAATGTTATAATAATTGTTGGATATCAAGATATCTTTCCAATTATTTTATTATTACTCAAGGAGGGATATAACGGTGAAGATTGGAAACCTGGAACTAACACGGGAAAACCTGGCACAGATGATTGATTACTCTGTACTGGGCCCTGATGCAACAGAAGCCACAATTGTCGAAGCCTGCCGGGTAGCAAAGGAATATAACTTTAAGGGCGTTCACCCGAACCCCATCTGGGCCCAAAGGGTAGCCGAAGAACTGGAAGGAACAGGCATTGAAACGGGCTATGTACTCAGTTTCCCCTTTGGTGCCAACCCGACAGAAATCAAGGTGACAGAAGCCAAATATGCAGCAAAAATTTTAAAAGGAAAACCCTGGGTTATCGACATGGTTACCAATATCGGCAAGCTTAAAAGCGGTGAATACGATTACTACCGCCGGGATATTGCCGAGGTAGCAAAGGTCTGCCATGACGCGGGTGTGGAATGCAAGGCTATCCTAGAAGTAGCTTTTCTCACCGACGATGAAATTAAAGCTGCCTGCCAATTGGCTGCCGAAGCCGGTGCCGATTGGGTGAAAACCAGCACCGGGCGGGGAGGCCCCCCGACCCTGGCCCAATTAAAGCTGATGCGGGACAGCAGCCCCCAACATGTAAAGGTTAAATGTGCCGGATTCGGTGCCCACTGGTCCCCGACCGTTGCCCTGGCGGCCATTCTGGCAGGGGCTGAACGCCTGGGTACCAGAAGGGCCCCCTGGATTATTGAAGAGATTACTGGACTGATGCCGGAATTATTGGAACGGATCGAGAAATAAAGAATTGGACAAAGTATTTTTTTTGAGATCATATTATTGTCCACCCCAGTAAACTTTGCGGCCCTCCCTGCCGAAAAAGGGCCTTATAAGACAAAAAATAATAAGTCCACGACAACTCCTGCACCGCGCCAAAGATCGCCCAAGGGCTTTCCGAGACCATATAAAATGACCGTAAAATCCAGGTCAAGCTTTTCCAGGCTTGCTCCTCATATCTTAAGAGAATTGGTGACTAGTAAAGGCGCTGAAGTTGCATACTAAAACTGCGGGGCGTTAATTAAACAATATTAGATAATAGCTGAAGGAGGAAAGATTAATTGCCAGAGGAAAAATCAAAACAAGGGGAAAAGAGGAAAACCTTTATCTCCGACAACATCATGTCCGATGGCATGTTGCCCCCCGTCAGTGCCGATGAGCTGGTTAACGAACAGATCAAATATATGTCCCTGGTTCAGGGTAAGCAGGAGGAAACAGACGACCACAGCTCGCCCCTGCCATAACTGCCCGTTCCTCAGGTCTCCCCTACCTTTTCCTTTCCCTCACCCTTATTTCACCCTCCGGGGCCACCCAGGTAACCGTTTCTTCCCATACCTCCCGCAACCGCTGCCAATCCTCCGCGGTTAAATATGGGTCTGCCTCGGTTTCGTAGTCGCGTAGTGCTTCCTCGACGGGAAGAACCCGGTATTGTAACCTGCCATATACCCGGTACCGGTGTACCCAGGTGGGGAGATATTCCACCGCCTTGATCCTCTTTTCACCCCGGGTAATATTCTTTTCCAAGGTTATAAAAAGAATCATCCCGCTATCCCGGTACCGATCCCTCTGATTGGAAATAAAATTCCCCTGGGAGTAGGCAACTACCCGGGTTCCTGTCTCCCCGGAAAAAATTTTTACCGGCTGCAGTACGTGGGGGTGGCTTCCCAGGATAATATCTGCTCCCTGGGAAAGAAGAAAATCTACCAGCTCCTCTTGCTCAGGAGAACGACGACGGTGGTATTCATTTCCAAAATGCACCAGGACAACGATCCAATCGGCTCCCTCTTCCCTGGCCCTGGCTAAATCTTGGGCCATCTCTTCCCGGTCGATTAGCTTAACTAAATATTCTTTTCCTTTCGGCAGGGGAATCCCATTGGTTCCGTATGTATAGGCGAGGAAGGCCAGACTGTGACCCTCCCTTTCCAGCATGGTGACACTTTGCCTTTCCTCCCAATTGCGGTAGGTCCCGACCGCCGTCAAGCCATTGGCCGCCAGGTTATCCAAAGTGTGTAAAACCCCTTTTTCTCCCCTATCGAGGGCATGATTGTTAGCCGTACTCACCAGATGGAATCCGGCCCACTTTAAGGCTGCGGCCAGGGTAGCAGGGCTGTTAAAACGGGGATAGCCGGAGTAGCCCTGGTCCGAACCAGCCAGGGTCGTTTCCAGATTGGCCACAGCTATATCTACATCCGCCAGCAGTGGTCTCACCGGGGCAAAAGAAGGCATGAAATCATATTCCCCCCCCTGCCAGTCAAATGCTGCATTCACCTGGGGCATGTGGGCCATGATATCGCCGACACTGGCAAGGGTAATAGTAGTGACAACTTCCGGCGGTGGCAGGGGTTCCATATCCCCGGGCTCAGTGGTAACCGGTACTGTAGGTTCATTCTCCAGCCGGAGCAGACCCAACAGCACCAAGGTTGCCAGGATCGCTAAACCAGCAAGGATAAAGTTCTTTTTCATGCCAATGCTTCACCCCCACTAGTAACATTCCCCATTTATAAAAATAATCCTCTTTTCCCAGCATCAGAAAAAATTAGAGGCCTGTTTGTACAGACCTCTAATAATGATATTTAGGAAACTTTATCATGGGCAAGAACACGACCGGTGAAGGCTCCAATCAGAAAACGATCGGCATTGGGTGTCCCCATACCAGCCCGGCTGAGACGAACCTCCCACACGAGGCTGTCCCGTTCCAGGGCGAGGCCTATCTGCACAACCTCAGCCCGGTAATTGACCTGGTCCCGGGCAATGGCAATAGCCTGTTCCCGACTGATCTGGGCCACCTGTACCTGGCCGCCTTTAATCCGTCCCCTTTCAACTACCTTGCCGTCCTTCTCCCGGATGGTTACATAGATACGTTCTGTAGGATCAGCACCCCTTTGGGCCATGTTTACCGTCCAGAGACCGGAATTCTTCATATGGGCCGTTGCCCTAACCTCAACGGGCCGGGCAACTTCACCCTGGGCAATTTCAACTGCCTTCTTCCAATCTACCGGCCCTGGTTTGGGAGCGGGAGCCTTATTGACCTTATAGTCCAATACCCGCCCGGTTAACAGATCGACCATTACCTGATGGGTAGTGGTTTCCAAACGGTCTCTTTCTATCAATTTAACCTCCCAGGCAACCCTTCCCCAGATAATGGTCAGGCGTACAGATTCCAATTCCACCCGCCGGCTGGGAATAAAGCCCCTGGCAATCTTTACCGCTTCCTCCTCGCCTACCAGTTTGAGCCTGATGTGATGGTGGGCTGCATCCCAGTCATGTTTTAACACCTCTGCTTCACCCGGGGAAGCCGCAAAAACTCCTTGTCCTCCTATGAGAATTACCAGGGCAGTAACCATAAACATTACCGATAAACTTTTTTTCAATTCATTCCCCTTCTTTCCTTGTTTTTGAAAAAGATTTCAGCTGCCTATCCTGGTTTCTCTTATCCCCCCTTCCCATTGTACTACTTTAGACTGGAGGATAAAGGCCCAGGTTCCTGGTACTTTCTGGACTGGCCTCAAGGAAAAAAGGGGGGTAGAATCGCCCCGGTTAAGAATATCGCTGGAGTAAGGGGGTCAGGCTATTGGCTCATCTATTACGTCTGCCATGATGTACCAGGGAAGCAAAAACCAGGGAACAAAGCTTGGAGTAGGCTGAATCAGCCCGGGAAGGAAGGACAACGGGAGCCCGGCTGCCCATGACGATGCCCGCCATGGTGCCCCCGGCCAGAAAAGACAAGGATTTACCGAGAACATTGCCTGCCTCAATATCAGGCACAAGAAGAATATCGGCCTCACCTGCAACTGGACTATTAATCCCCTTCTGGCGGGCGGCTTTCCGGTCCACAGCATTATCCAGGGCCAGGGGACCGTCCACAATAGCCCCCTCAATTTGGCCCCGGTCTGCCATCTTGGCCAAACTGGCTGCATCAATGGTGGCTGCCATCTGGGGGTTAACAACTTCTACCGCCGCAAGGAGGGCTACCTTAGGTTGGCTGTAACCCAGGGCTTTCACGGCGTCAATGCTGTTTTGGAGTATCTGCCACTTCTGCGCAAGATCCGGGGCAATATTCACTCCCCCGTCGGTCATAAACAAAAGGCGGGGGAAATCGGGCAGGTCAAAGGCAGCCACGTGGCTCAACAGCTTCCCTGTCCGCAAACCGTACTCAGGGTTTAAAACGGCCTTCAAAAATACGGAAGTGCTCACCATCCCCCTCATGACCACATCTACTTCCCCGCTCCTTACCAGTTCTACCGCCTTTTGGGCACTGGCCGCAGCATCGAGAGCCCCAACCAGGACGCAATCTGCCAGGGAAAGGCCAACGGCAACAGCCTGCGCCCGCACCTGGTCTTCCCGGCCGACCAAATAAGGAGTAATTAGCCCCTCCTGCTTGGCCAATTTAATCCCTTCCAGGACCTCTTTATCCTCAGCAGCTGCGACCGCTACCCGGGCCGGCGGATATTCCCTGGCCCTTTCAATTAACTGGGGAAAATCTTTAATTGGCATTATATACCCCCCTTACCCGTGTAGTGCCTTGCCTCTTCTTGGCCGGTAAGTACCCGCAGCGCCCCTTCTGCCAGGGCGGCCATCTCCTCTTCCCCGGGATAAATAAGGACTGGAGCAATAAAACCGACCCGCTCCCGAATCCTCCCGGTAATGTACTGGGAATGGGCAAGACCACCTGTTATAACGATCCCATCTACCTGCCCTTCCAACACTGCCGCCATAGCACCAATGTTTTTGGCGATCTGTAGTATCATGGCCTCCAATACAAGTCGCGCCTCCCGGTCACCCTCATTGATGCGTGTTTCAACTTCCTGTATGTCCGCTGTACCCAGGTAGGAATAAACCCCACCC
>DUVO01000163.1 GCA_012841005.1 Bacillota bacterium
AGAGACTAATCCCAGGACAACTTGAATCCCTGGGTTTTTTTGTATGAAAAATTTCCAGCGAGGCATACTAAAACCTAGAACAATGAAGGGAGACAAGGGATGAAGGGATTTTTACTAACCGTTCTCCTCCTGTTCCTTATTATTCTACTAGGCTGGTACCTAATCCTGAGTTGGCAGGAAAACCCGGCACCACCGCCGGAGCAATTGGTCTGGCAGGATGCGCAAGGTGGGGAGATTTCCCCAGGAAAAATAATTGGCGGGACAGAAGAATATACCGGGGAATGGATTTACAGGAAGGAGGAAGGAGGTGGGTGAAAGGGGGCAAGGAAACTCTTCGTGTTAAATAATATTCAGGAAGAAGGAGGACTATAAATTGACCGTTGTTAAGGTAATTGAAACAGTCGGTGAATCCCAGAGAAGTTGGACCGATGCTGTTCAGAACGCAGTTAGGGAAGCTTCCCAAACCATCAGGGGGATAACGGGGGTAGAAGTCTACAATTTAACGGCCAATGTGGAAAACGGCCAAATTGTTGAATATAAGGCGAATATCAAGCTTGCCTTCCCGGTAGAGAATCGGGGCTCTGTAAATCCCGGTTTATAATATGATCCATAGCTTAATGGCCCCATGACCTGTAACATTGAATTACCAGGAACCCAGGTTTTCCGGGGAAGGGTTTTCCTTGGGGGTACTGGTAATCATAAAGGATCCGTTATTAGGGGGCACCGATCCGGTGCCCTTTCCTATCGGTATTAAATGGTTGCTATCAGGAGATACTTATTCTTACTAGTGCGGGAGGTGTTGAAGGTGGGAAAACTGACACGGGAGCAAGAAGTGTATAAACGATGGGCCAATGCTCGCAAACCAAAACCACCACTGGTACGTAACACAATTGCTGCCTTTCTTGTTGGCGGCCTTATTTGTACCATAGGGCAGATTATCTTAAATTTTTTCCTTTCCCTGGGGATGAACCTCAAAGAAGCAGGCGGTCCCACCGCCGCCGTGATGATCTTTCTGGGTGCCCTCCTTACAGGACTGGGCGTTTATGATCGCATTGGTAAATTTGCCGGGGCCGGTTCTGTTGTTCCTATTACCGGTTTTGCCAATTCCATTGTTGCCCCCGCCCTTGAATTCAAGCGGGAAGGTTATGTTATGGGTGTGGGGGCGCGAATGTTCAACATTGCCGGTCCGGTCCTTGTTTATGGTATGGCAACGGCCTGGCTGGTCGGTTTATTCTATTGGCTAGTTCACAAGTAAGGAGGATACATTTTGGCCGAAAAAAGAGTGGGACGCAATACCGTCATCTTTGCGGAATGTCCCTCATTTGTTGCTACTGCCACAACCGTTGGGAAAAAAGAAGGGGAAGGACCACTGGCCAAATACTTTGATCAGGTTATTCAGGATCCCCTCTACGGTGAAAGCACCTGGGAAAAGGCCGAAAGCAAAATACTGCTGGAATCGGTCCAGAAGGTTTTGCAGAAGTCCAATTATACCTTTGATCAGATTCACTTTATGTTTAGCGGTGATCTGTTGAATCAAATTACAGCATCCAATTTTGCTGCCCGGGAGATACCGGTTCCTTTCTATGGTTTATTTGGTGCCTGCTCAACCTTCACCGAAGGTCTTGCCCTGGGGGGAATGGCTGTGGACGGGGGATTTGCCCAGCGGGTACTGGTAGGCGCCTCGAGTCATTACCAGACTGCCGAAAGGCAATACCGGTATCCAACGGAATTGGGGGTGCAAAAACCACCGACGGCACAGCGAACGGTGACTGCTGCCGGTGTCGTGATTCTGGAACGTGGTGGCTCCGGACCTTTCCTGACAGCGGCTACCATAGGCCGGGTTATTGACATGGGGATCAATGATCCCATGGATATGGGTTCTGCCATGGCCCCCGCTGCCGTCCATACCATTGTCCAACATTTCCAGGATACAGGAAGGAACCCTGATTATTATGATGTAATCGTTACCGGTGACCTGGCCAGTGTTGGGAAAAACCTGGCGGAAGATCTCCTGAAAAAGGAAGGATACGACGTTACCGACCGTTACACCGATTGTGGCGTTTTGATTTACAAACCCGATGTTGATACCCAGGCGGGGGGAAGTGGATGTGGTTGTTCCGCTGCTGTATTTTGTTCCTATTTTTTCCCCCTGCTGCGGGAAGGTAAATACCGGCGCATTCTCCTGGTAAGTACCGGGGCACTGATGAGCCCGACAACATACCAGCAGGGTGAGACCATCCCCGCTATTGCCCATGCAGTAGCTGTGGAAATGGATTATCCGAAAGGGGAGGGATAAAATGGATTATCTGCTCGCTTTTTTAGTCGGTGGTACCATTTGTGCCATTGGCCAGTTATTAATGGACCTAACCCCCCTGACACCTGCCCATGTTTTGGTGTTGTTTGTTTGTAGCGGTGCCATACTCAGTGGTTTGGGGGTCTACGAGCCAATTGTTGCCATCGGCGGAGCAGGGGCAACTATTCCCCTCCCCGGTTTTGGCCATACCCTCACCAGTGGGGTGATACAGGAGATAGAAGCAAAGGGTTTTTGGGGCATTTTTAGCGGGGTGCTGGAGAATGCCAGTGTTGGAGTAGTGGCGGCGGTAGTTGTTGGGCTGTTTATAACCCTCATCTTCAATCCCAAAGGTTGAGCCGCAAAGGTGGAGGTGCACAATGATTGCCCTGGATCTGATTGGTCTTGTCCTTTCCTGGTTGTTCCTCGGTCCCCGCTACCCTGGTTATATTATACTACTTTCGATTTTCCAGGAAACAAGCCGTTTTCTCCTGGCCCTGGCCCTTAAGACCGGGGTTCTCAATTTAACCATTGGCGGAATCTTTGGGGTGACGACCATTCACCAGGATATGGGCTCTTTCCCTTTCCTGTTAATCCTTTATTCAGGACCCTTCTGTTGCTACCTCCTATCCCGGTATCGAGGGGGTCTGCAGCGGGAAGAAGGGGCAATTCTGTTCCATCCTTTAGCAGTATTGGCCAATCCTGTAGGTGTGCTAGCCTGGCGTTTTTCCTTATTCTCTGCCCTTGTCAGTACCTGGCGTTTGCTGACCTGGGCTTGAGGGGAGAAGTGGGATATGGATAGCCTGCACAAAAAACTACAGGACAATTTAGACTACCTGGCGGAAAAAATGGGGGTAGGGGAGAGCTTTGATGTTATCGTACGGGAAATTGAAATTGGAGGCAAGAGGGCGGCCCTGCTCTACATAGATGGTTTTGTCAAGGATCAGGTCATGTTTATTATGGAATTCCTTTTTTACCTGGACCGGGAAGATATAGTACCGGATACAGTAGATAAGTTCTACAAAAGGTGCATAATACATTTTGAAGTGGAGCGGGTTGATACCTTAAATGCAGTAATAAAAAACGTATTGTCCGGTCCCATCGCCCTCCTTATCGACGGGGAAAGGGAAGCAATTATTATTGATACCAGGGAATACCCCGCCCGCGGTCCGGAAGAACCTGATATCGAGAGGGTTACCAGGGGTTCCCGGGACGGTTTTACCGAAACCCTTGTCTTTAATACTGCTTTAATCCGGCGCCGCATTCGGGATCCTGCCCTGAGGATAGAATTACTCCAGGTCGGCAGCCGCTCACAAAGCGATATTGCCCTTGTGTACATAAAAAACATTGCCAACCCGGGAACGGTAGAACTGCTGCGGGAAAGAATAAAAAAAATTTCTATTGATGGTCTTCCCATGGCGGAAAAAACGGTGGAAGAATTCCTAACCCTGGGCACCTGGAATCCCTTTCCCCAGGTCCGTTACACCGAAAGGCCTGATGTGGCTGCTATCCATCTCTTAGAAGGGCACATTTTAGTATTAACAGACACTTCACCCAGTGCAATCATTGCCCCGGCAACCTTCTTTCATCATATCCAGCATGCTGAGGAATTTCGGCAGAATGCTGTTGTCGGTGGCTATCTGCGGTGGGTGCGGTATCTAGGGGTAATTTTATCCCTGGTAATTACACCCCTCTGGTTACTGTTTGTTTTAGAACCAGGGCTTTTGCCGCCGCAATTGTCCTTTATTGGCCCTCAGGAGCTGACCCCGGTGCCCATACAGATGCAACTACTCCTGGCGGAATTGGGATTGGATTTGGTCCGGATGGCAGCCATACATACTCCTTCGGCCCTGGCTACTGCCCTGGGTATAATAGCAGCTTTCATGATCGGAGATATTGCCATTAGTGTCGGGCTTTTTACCGGTGAGGTCGTCCTTTACATGGCCATTGCTGCTGTGGGAACCTTTGCCACCCCCGGATATGAGTTTGCCTTTGCCGTACGGTTGATGCGCCTGCTCCTGCTCATTGCTGTGGGCCTATTACACCTGCCCGGACTGGTGCTTGGTTTGCTCCTTATACTCCTTATTCTCTTGCGGACCAAGTCCTTTAATGTTCCCTATCTCTGGCCATTACTCCCCTTTAATGGGAAGGCCATGCTGGATATCATCATTCGACGTCCGGTACCCTATAAGGGAACCAGACCAAGCTTTCTTAAACCCCAGGACCCAGAACGGCTTTAACAGTTGACAATGGACAGTTTTCTCTTAGGGATTCGAAAACGGAGGGGTACACGGTGGGGGATTCGGCTGTCTGCATTTAGTAGTCGGTATGAAAGACAGTAAACAGTAAATTGTATGGTATAGGGTGCCGGAAGTACCTCGAAAACAGCATTGAGACATAAGATAAAAAGCACAGATAAGTGAGGATGAGGGAGGAAATGGTGAAGGTATATTTGGGCATTGATATTGGTTCGGTAAGTACAAATTTAGTAATCATAGACAACGACGGAGAGGTCCGGGATGCCCTTTATTTAAAGACCCAGGGAAATCCCATTGGGGTTTTGCAGCAAGGGCTTTTACGGTTAGCAGAAAAATGGTCCGCTCCTTCCATCGGTGCTGTAGGGGTTACCGGCAGTGGGCGCCGTCTGGCCGGTGTTATGGTCGGTGCCGATGTAATTAAGAATGAAATAACTGCCCACGCAGTTGCCGCCCT
>DUVO01000282.1 GCA_012841005.1 Bacillota bacterium
AATAAAATAAACTATATCGGAGAAATGGAGTCTATACCCCGGTACCTTAAACCGAAGCTAAAGAAGGGGGATCTGGTGCTGACCATTGGTGCCGGTGATGTCTGGAAGGTTGGCGAGGAATTAGTGTCTTACCTTAGGGGATAGCAGGGATATGGAAACTTGTACTTATTTCCCGACATATAATTATCTGGGAGTAAGGTGAAACTGGGAGGTGCGGGTCGGTGGAGCAATTTGCCATTATTGGCGGCGTCCCCCTGCGGGGTACAGTGCTGGTGAACGGAGCCAAAAATGCAACCCTGCCGATCATGGCGGCTACCGTACTGGCTGCCGGTTGCTGCACTATTTGTGATGCCCCGTACCTGCGGGATGTAACCGTGATGACTAAGATTTTGGAGTTACTGGGTGCCGAAGTGAAGCGGGAGGGGAGAAATTTATCTATTGATACAAGGCAAATTGATCACGTGGAGATAGCGGAGGATTTGATGCGCGAGACCCGTTCTTCCATTTTTCTCATGGGCGCCCTTCTGGGTCGCAAGGGTAAGGTAAAGATTGCCTATCCGGGAGGATGTAATATTGGCCCCCGCCCTATAGATTTACACCTGAAGGGCCTCCGGGCTTTAAATGTCCAGATTACGGAAAAGTACGGCTATGTCTATGCTGAAACCAAGGGGTTGCGGGGTGCTGAGGTCCATCTTGATTTTCCCAGTGTTGGTGCTACTGAGAATATCATGATGGCGGCAGTTCGGGCCGAGGGGACGACGATAATCCGTAATGCCGCCAAGGAACCGGAGATTGTAGATCTGCAGAATTTTCTTAATAAAATGGGGGCCCGGATCCGGGGGGCCGGAACGGATATAATTAAAATAGACGGTGTTGATAGTTTAGGCCCCATCAGTTATACCGTTATACCCGATCGGATTGAGACAGGTACTTTTATGGTGGCAGCGGCTATGACCGGTGGCGAAATCCTGATCGAGAACGGGATATTCGAACATGTGGAACCAATAGCGGCCAAGCTGCGGGAAGCCGGGGCTGAGGTTGAGGGAGGAGAAACCGGTATCCGGGTACGTGGGACCGGGCGTCTTGTGGGAGTTGATATAAAAACATTACCCTATCCCGGCTACCCCACCGATATGCAACCGCAAACCATGGCCATGCTCAGCATTGCCAGGGGAACCAGTGTAATCATTGAGAACATTTTTGCCAATCGTTTCAAACATGTAGATGAATTGCTGCGGATGGGTGCCCAGATCAAGACCGAGGGCCGCGCTGCCATTATCCGGGGGGTGGAAGGTTTGACCGGTTCGGCGGTAGAGGCTTCGGATTTGCGGGCGGGGGTCGCTTTGATCCTGGCCGGGTTGGTTGCTGAAGGGAAAACTACCATTGATAACATTTACCACGTTGATCGCGGGTATGAGGCAATTGAGAAGAAATTACAAGCATTGGGAGCCCAGATCTGGCGTTTGGAAGAACCGGCCTAGAACAAGGCTGCATGAAAACGGGGGGAAAACAGTGGGCAGGGAAGGAGGCGAAATTGTACCATTCAAACCGCGCCGGCGGGGTCTAAGAGTATGTCGCTTCCTTGTTTTCCTGGGATTAATTATCTTGTTGCTGGGAACTCTGGTTTATCATGTACCTGTATTTACCCTGCAAGAGATAAAAATAGAGGGTAATATGCGGCTGAGGGATGAAGATGTGCTTCGCCTGACTGAACTGGAAACCGGCACCAATCTTTTCCGGATCAAGTTGTGGCAGTTAAAAGAGTGGCTCCTGGCATCTCCCTGGGTAAAGGAGGTTTCCATAAGGAGACTGCTGCCCGATGGGCTTTCCATTGTAGTAGAAGAAAGAACACCTTCCTTTTTGGTTCCCTACTATACCTCCTTTCTTTTGGTGGCAGCTGATGGTACTATTCTTTGTCCTGCTCCTGCCAATATCGAGGGTATTATGTTACCGATACTTACCGGTTTAGAGATAAAGGACCCGGCTTTGCCGGGACAATCCCTTCATTGCCACGAATTAGCCAACCTGGTGGCTGTTATGGAAAGCTTTCCGGAGGATTTTCGGGAAATGATTGCAGAGATTCATCTATCCGGGGACGGAGGACTGGTCTTTTACACTGGGGAAGGCGTGCAAATTCTTTTTGGACAAGCTACCGATAGTGCCCAAAAGGTTCCTCTGATCCAAGAAACCCTTCGGGAACTGGACGGTTCCCTTGCCGTTATTAACGTGCGCAGTGGAGATAAGGTTCATGTTTTACTTAAAAGTGGCCTAATTAATGGGGAAAAGGAGGCGGCTGTTTCCGGGGACGAGTAATAAAGTCGAAAAAAGAGGGAAACTTTTTCTGGCGTTGAATTTATACAGTTATTAAATGGAACATAACCAAAGTTGAGTTTGTTAGAAGCCGGTGAGAAAGTCTACATAAAAGGGAGGGCAGGATAATGTTGGAGTTTGATATGGAGATGGAAAATTTCGCCCAGATTAAAGTGGTTGGTGTTGGTGGCGGGGGCAACAACGCCATCAATAGAATGATAGCCGCTAACCTCAAAGGAGTTGATTTTGTTTCAGTAAATACCGATGCCCAGGCACTGCTTTTGTCTGAGGCAACACAGAAAATCCAGATTGGCGAGAAATTAACCAAAGGTCTGGGAGCCGGTGCCAATCCGGAGATTGGGAAAAAGGCAGCGGAAGAGAGCAGGGAAGCTTTGCAGCAGGCCCTCAGGGGTGCCGATATGGTTTTTATTACCGCCGGTATGGGAGGGGGAACAGGCACAGGTGCGTGCCCCATTGTGGCCGAGTTGGCCAAGGAGCTTGGTGCCTTGACGGTAGGAGTGGTAACTAAACCCTTCACCTTCGAGGGCCGGAGAAGACAAGTCCAGGCGGAGAAAGGTATTGCGGAACTGAAGGAAAAGGTAGATACCCTGATCATCATTCCCAACGACCGGCTGTTGACGGTAGTGGAAAAAAGAACATCTATCATTGAGGCCTTTCGCATTGCCGATGATGTCCTGCGGCAGGGAGTCCAGGGTATATCGGACCTGATTGCAGTGCCGGGACTAATTAACCTTGATTTTGCCGATGTAAAGACGATTATGCATGATACCGGTTCTGCCCTGATGGGAATTGGACGGGCCAATGGTGAAAACAGGGCTGCCGAGGCGGCACGGATGGCGATATCAAGTCCCCTTCTGGAGACTTCCATCGATGGGGCCAAGGGTGTCTTGTTGAATATTACCGGCGGCGCTAGCCTGGGACTCTTTGAGGTCAATGAGGCTGCGGAAATAATTGCGGAAGCCGCCGATCCCGATGCCAATATTATCTTTGGGGCGGTAATTGACGAATCCCTGGAAGAAGAGGTCAAGGTAACTGTCATTGCAACAGGTTTCGAACAGCGGCCGGCTGGTAAAGAAAAGGGTGTGAATGAATTGGATATTAAGTCCTTTGCCACCGACAATTTAGATATACCGGCCTTTTTGCGGCGAAAATAGGAGGCTCCTTTCCAGATGAAATTGGTTTTCCGGGAACTGTGGGGAAGGGTTTAATAAGTTAAATTTGTGTTGGGGAAGGAAGACAGGGGGAGGTCTTACGGGTCCGGCGGGGGTTTTTTCTCTGGAAGTTAATGAGGCCTCCTTCATGGGCTTTGTTTTGGAAAGCACCAGGGGGGACATTTGGGCGCGAAAGAATT
This sequence comes from Bacillota bacterium, assembly GCA_012841005.1. GTDB lineage: Bacteria > Bacillota > DTU030 > DTU030 > DTU030 > DTU030. The sequence goes on from DUVO01000282.1 coordinate 3,683, forward strand.
TACTGATAGGCAAAAAATAAAGGAGAAAGAAGGAAAGCTGGGTAAAAATACCCCGCTTTTTCTATTTGTGGATGAACCGCATCTGACAATCTTTTAAGCCGGGGGAAGCTATAATGGGCATATCCCCCGTCCAAGTCTCATAAAAATAATTGGTGGAAGTGCTGTTTGCTGAAAAGGTCTGGCCTGCCGGCCTTTCGTCTTACTTCTTTTTTCAAAAAAAGCCCAAAAGCTTCAAGGAGGGACTTGCGGGTAGGGATAACTTTCCCCTTTCCCCGGAGAGGACAGCCGGGGTTCGGCAAAATACCTGAAGGGGAGGTGAACTTATTGCCCTATGTTTATGTCGACTTGGTATTGGTCGTTAATTTACTTATGAACTATTTTCTCCTGTATCTGACGGCTACCTTGACCCAGGCTAGATTTACCTCCTGGCGTTTGGGGGCCAGTTCTTTACTGGGGAGCCTTTATGCCCTGGCGGTTCTCATCGCTCCTTTTTCCCTGCTGGAGATTCCTGTACTAAAGATACTTATTTCCCTGGGAATGGTAGTTATCGCCTTTGGCTTTGTCCGCTGGCAGAACTTCCTCTCCCGCCTGGCCTGTTTTTATCTCCTCTCCTTTCTTACCGGCGGTGCGGCCTTATCCATTTTGTATTTCACTGAAGTTTCACCGGGATCTGTCCCCTGGTGGTCCTTGCCGGCAGCAGTAGTTGTCAGTTTAAGTGTGGTTTACCTGGCGTGGAATTATCTTCGCCAGTATTGGTGGCAAAAGGATCATAGAATAAAGGTGCGGTTACGTTTTGGCACTACTTGGGTGCAGGTTGTAGCCCTGGTGGATACAGGAAACCAGTTGTGGGATCCCTTGAGTAACAAGCCGGTTATCATTCTCGAGAACAATGCCGTCAGTGGGATACTTCCTCCGGAAGTACAGGCCGTCTACCGGCGGGGGAAGATGGATTTGGCCGGAATAGCCAACATAAGGGATCCGGAATGGGCCAGCCGTTGCCGGATAATTCCCTTTTCCGGTTTAGGTATAAAAAGGGGGCTGCTCCTTGGTATTCGCCCTGATGAGGTCTGTTTTTTTATTAATAACCGGTGGGAAGAGGGCAAATCTGCCCTCGTGGGCGTTGTAAACCAGGACCTGAGTTTTCGGGGGACTTATAGCGCCTTGGTTCCTCCGGACCTTTTTATTCCAGAATATTAAAAGGATGGGGACAGGGTCGGGGAAGAAGAGACAGAGGAGGGAAGAAGGTGTTTAGGAAAGCAGGTCTACGTGTGAAAATATTCCTGCATTTGCTAGTGTGCCGTTTGCTGCAGGTAACCGAACTGGTAGGTACCCTTTATTATGTCGGCAGCAGTGAAACACTACCACCTCCCCTGAGCAATACCGAAGAATACCTCTTGCTGGACCGCCTCAAGCAGGGTGACCTGGAAGTCAAAAGCACACTGATCGAGCGAAACCTCCGCCTGGTGGTGTACATAGCGCGGAAATTTGAGAACACAGGAATCGGGGTTGAGGATCTGGTTTCGATAGGTACTATCGGTTTAATTAAGGCGGTAAACACCTTTGATCCGGGTAAAAAGATCAAGC
>DUVO01000027.1 GCA_012841005.1 Bacillota bacterium
AAAGAGAGAGGATGGGCGAACTTCTTTCGCGCGGCAAACTGCAAAGGGCAATTTAGGGAGCTCATGCAGTGGATACGCCGGAGGATACGAAGTACTTTCCTTCGGTCTTAAATGTGACCTTTGAAGAGGATGAAAGAGTGGAAGACTTGGAGGCCACTGCACAAGCAACTGAGGCAGCTGGCGTACCGAGGGGACCTTGAGAAAATCTTTGTCACCAGATGGCGAAATTCTCTGAGCCTCTTAATACACATGGCGCCGCCGAATAAATGGTTCGATGGGATTGGTCTGGTCAACCTTGAGACATACAAGGTTGATATTTTACATCACTATCGTTAATAGTGACTGAGGTTATGCCAGGAGCATACGAGGCCCGTACGTACGGTTATGTGAGAGGAACGAAGTCGGGAAGTTATTTCCGACTTCTACCTACTCGATTATTACTTAAGGTCGATGGTGAGGAGTGGGAGTCAGTAGAGGTGGCGTGCCCGTCACCGAGCTGTTTAACCAAGATAGGAAAGTTGGAAAATAAAAACAAGGTCGCAAAAGGGAGGGTTAAACTGGCTAGATGTCGAAACTTATATATAAACCATTTTGGAGGAAACGGTGCCGTGAAACATTTCAAAAATGGGTTTACGTTAGTGTTGGCAGTGGTGATAACTAGCTCCATCCTTTACCTGGCTATAAGTAACCCGGTCAGGCAGAATCATGCGGCCGGATTAGAACGGAGCTTGGAATTGAATAAGAAGGCTGTCCGGTACATACAGGAAGGAAAGCACGATGAAGCCTACCCATTGCTGCAGGAATCCCTGGCCTTGAACTGTCTCAATCCCGTGACCCATGTTCACCTGGGGTTTGTTTACTTGGAACAGGGTGATTACCAGCAGGCCTACGAGTATTTTGTCCATAGTTTTAACCTGGGGGGCCTTTCCCCTGAGGTAACTTATGAACTGGCTGAACTTCTGCTCCGCAGCGGTCATTACAAGGAGGCGGTCTTTTACCTCAGGGACGGTATAAAGGAGTTTCCCGAGGAAAAGGAGTTATCTTTGCAGCTGGGAAAAGCCTACTGCCTTGCCGGTGATCATGACCGGTCTCTAAAGGTGCTATCCGAGCTTGTTGAAAATGAAGAAATGAATGATGCTTATAAATACATGGGTTTGAGCCACTATGCCAGGGGTGAGGAAGAGGAGGCGGAAAAAAATTACCACTTGTATTTAGAGAGTATTGGCATACCGGCGGTGGGTTCTATCTCTGAACTGCACTCGCTGGTCTGGGAGGATGAAGACAATGGCTAAGGGAAAACAGAAATTCTTCAGCCTCGGTTCGGTAATGGTATTGCTTTACATAATGGTTGTTGCCTTTATTCCCCTGGCGGTACGCTTGCGGAAAATAAACTTCCAGGCACCCATAGAGACCTGGCCCTGGTTTCCCTCCGGAGTAGTTTATGACTTCTTTGCCCAGTTTCGCCTGGAGGTTTTGCTCGGACTTACCTCCTGTATTGTCCTTGTCGCCCTGTTAAAATATTATTATGACCACGATCAAGGCGCTATTAAAAAGAGTTATCTTGATTACCCGACCGGTATCTTTGCGCTATTTCTTGCCGTTTCAGCTCTGGCCAGTCCTTTTATTGATATGGCCTTTTGGGGCTTTTACGAAAGGGGCGAGGGGGCAGCTGCCTATTTTTGCTACCTCCTCCTTTTCATGGTTGCCGCCAATTTCATCCATGACGACAGGGATAAGAAAGTAATTTTCTTTGCCATGCTGGCCGCCGGGGTCCTGCAGGCTTTGGTTGCTGCCGGGCAGTATTTGGGGTATGATTTCTTGCAGACTGGTTTTGCCAAACGGATCCTCTTTCCGGCGGAGTATCTGCCTTTATTGGAAGAGGGTGCCGAACTGCGGGCTCGGACTATAGCCAAGGCCTATGGGTTCACCTATAACCCCAACTACCTGGGTGGGTATATGGCTATGTTATTCCCCATGGCCCTGGTATTATTCCTCTATTCCCGTTCTCTAATGCAGGCTGCTGCCGCTTTTGCGGTTGTCGCTATACTGGGTGTTGGTGTGGTTGCAGCTTCCAGCACCGGGTCCTTTCTGGCCCTGGGGTTGGCATTCCTATTCTTTTTCATCCTCACAGTGAAGGATTTACGCCTCTATTACAAAAAACTGGTTGCTTTACTGTTGATAGCTGTGTGCCTGGGCATTGGTGCAAATTCGGCAGTTACTGAGATAGTACAGCGACAGGTTAACAAGATTGTCTCCAATTATGCTCAATTGGTCGGTGCGGGGGAAAATGAAGCTGCTGCCTACGATCTTACGGAACAGTTTCCCGAGGTTAGAGAGAAGGAGTCGCTTTCTATTGAAATAAAGCGTTATCCCCTTGACTCTTTCGCCAGCGGCAGGGGTTATATCTGGCGGAAATCTGTGGAGACAGTGTTCCGGAACAACCTGTTCCTTGGGTCTGGGCTGGATACCCTTCTGTACAACTTTCCCCTCTGGGCAGCCGACCGGGATGTAAGCCGTTTTCACGTTGGCTGGTTAGTGGACAAGCCCCATAATACATATCTCCAGGTTGGTCTGGGTGTGGGTCTGCTGGGACTTCTCGTCTATCTGTATATGCTCGGTCTGCACTTTATAAATTATGTCCGGGTTTACCGGAGAAGAGGTGTAAAAAACAATATCGATGCCATAATGCTGGCGGTATTTACCGGCTGGCTGGCGTACCTGTTCCAGGGCTTGAGCAATGACAGCGTTCTCTCCAATGCACCTGTATTCTGGGTTGTCTTTGGATTGAGTGTCAATTATGTGCAGAACCTCAGTCGTCAGAATGGGTCTTTTTTGGATTTGGGCTCGAATGATAATCTAAAAATCGGTAAGAAGAGAAAGGAAAAAAATATAACGAAGAAGAAAAAATGAGGGCTGTAATATCGTTTTCATGCAAAAAAGGAAGGATTAAGACATTTTATGTTGAAATCTTGCTACCATAGGCGATGCATATCGGATATACTCCACGAAGCAAAGCCTGTATTATTTTTGTTATTTAAATCATATACGGAGCAGGGGAGGTTAATAACTTGGCGGACGATATCAGCCTGCGGGAGTTAATCGAGATTCTATTACATAGAAGATCGATTATTATCATTATTACCCTGGGAGCCCTTCTGGCCAGCTTCATTTTGAGCTATTTCATTATTCCCCCTGTATACCAGGCCAGTGCAGTCTTAAAGAATACCGATTACCAGACCGGGGTAGCCTTAAAGCTTGCCGATTACCAGGCAAATGGCGGGGAAAACACTGCCGTATTACGCACGGCACCGGAAGACTATGTCCCTTTGGTCCAGGAAGAAGAGTTTTTGGAAAGGGTAGCTGCCAGTAAAGATTTACCAGGCGGTTATGGCCCAATGAAAATCTCCCAAATGATAGGTGTTGCAGCTGATAATGATAAGGGGTTGCTGGTAATAACTGTAACCGGCAAGGACGCGGCTGAAGTAGCACTGTTGGCCAATACCGCTGCCGCAGAATTCGTCGACTTTAGCTGGCAGGCCGAAAAAGGCCGCTTGCAGAAAATAATGGAGTATTGGCAGGAACAGCTGGCAGCCACTGATCAGCAGTTGGAAGAGGTGCTTGCCGAACTTGAAGACCGGCAGGCAAGGGGCCTGTGGTCTGGGCATCTGGAACAAGAGGCAGTGGCCTTCGGGACCGCCAGGGCTGAATTAAAGATATCATTACATAACCTTTCCAATGAAATCGCCACTCTTGTCCACACCAGACCATTTGCAGTGAGCAGTTTGGCTTCTCCCCCCACTGCGCCAGTTAGCCCCCGCCGCTCCCTCAACCTGGCCCTGGCCGGCATGTTGGGTCTAATGGTAGGGATCTTTACAGCTTTTTTTGTTGATTATTGGCAGAAATCTGCTCCGGCGGGGAATGGAGAGTGAAAAGATGCGGGAACCATCCCGTACCGAGGGGCATTTCTCGAATATTTTGGCCTTACAGGCGGATTTCCTGTGGTATAAAGCAGGTGAGCAGCAGTGGTGACATTATCGAAAAGACTGGCACTGGTAGCGGTGGATGCAGTTGCCATTAACCTTGCCCTGTTCTTGGCCTTGTTGCTCCGTTTTGACGGCCGTATACCCACCCAGTATCTTGCGACCTATGGCAGCTTTGTCTGGCCCACGACGGCTGTCGCCGTACTGGTTTTTTACCTCTGCGGCTTTTACCGCCGTTTGTGGCGCTATGCCAGCCTAACCGATTTGGCGACTATTGTTTTGGGCACAGGCAGTGTTGCTGCGTTGCAGCTGGTCGGCTTCTATTTTCTCGAAGCGTACCGGTTTCCCCGGAGCGTAATCATATTAACTTGGCTGTTGGCAATGGTTATTATCGGGGGCAGCAGGTTATGGAACCGCCTCCACTGGTTTTTTAAAAACCGGCAAATAAACGGCGGCAAAAGCCTAGAGGAGTGGGAGCAGGTTCTCATTATTGGTGCCGGGGATGCCGGTGAAATGGTTTTGCGGGAATTGCAAAAACGCCCCGATTTGGGCTTGAAAGTGGTGGGCTTTATTGACGACGACCCGGAAAAGCTAGGCCGGTCAATACACGGTGTTCCTATTCTCGGGCATGTAGCAGCTATACCTGTTCTTGTCCAAAAACACCAAATCCAGCAGATCATTATTGCTATTCCCTCTGCCTCCCGGAAACAAAAAAAAGAGATAATTGAAGTTTGTCGGCAGACCAAGGCGAAACTGAGGATCCTACCGGGGGTTTATGAGCTGATTGACGGCAAGGTTACCATCAACCATATCAAAGAGGTGGAAATCGAAGATCTCTTAGGGCGAGACCCGGCAGAAGTTAACATTGAAGAGATAGCAGGTTATCTGAGGGGAGAAGTAGTATTGGTAACAGGGGCGGGCGGGTCAATTGGCTCTGAACTCTGCCGCCAGATCGCCCGGTTTAACCCGCAGAAGCTACTCTTATTGGGGCATGGGGAAAACAGCATTTTTGAGATACATAACGAGCTTGGCTGTCTTTTTCCCCAGTTAAATATACTTCCTGTAATAGCAGATATACAGGATAAGAGAAGGATCGATGAGATTTTTGAAAAATACAAACCAGCCGTTGTATTCCATGCGGCCGCCCATAAACATGTTCCTTTGATGGAAATAAATCCTACGGAAGCAGTTAAGAACAATGTTCTTGGCACCCTCAATGTGGCCGAGGCGGCAGATAGATATCGTGCAAAACGTTTTGCGCTTATTTCTACAGATAAGGCTGTTAACCCCAAGAGCGTCATGGGTGCCACCAAAAGGGCGGCGGAGATTATTGTCCAGATCATTGGCAGGCAGAGTTCCACCCGTTTCTGCGCCGTCCGCTTTGGCAATGTTTTGGGCAGCCGGGGCAGTGTTGTCCCCCTTTTAAGAAGCAGATTGCCCGGGGCGGCCCGGTCACTGTTACCCATCCCGAGATGACCAGGTACTTTATGACGATTTCCGAGGCGGTGCAGTTGATAATCCAGGCTGGGGCTATGGCGGAAAAGGGCGAAATCTTTATTCTCGACATGGGCGAACCGGTGAAGATAGTAGATTTAGCAAGGGATATGATCAGGCTGTCCGGCTTTGAACCAGGTGAAGATATCAAGATTGAGTTTACTGGGATCAGACCGGGGGAAAAGCTGGAGGAAAGGCTTGTTACAGAGGAAGAAGGTATGATAAGGACAAGGCATGAGCAAATATTTGTTCTACCAAATGTAGGGTTGAACAGAAAAGATATCGATATGTTGGAAGAGTTTTTGGCTCTCATACCCCGCTGCCTGCTAGCGGACGGCCTGTTGGAGGTTATAAAGGGTGATGTAGGTGAGACATACCCAGCTACCAAACTTGGTGCTAAAGTGGGCCGACGGTGGGTTTTATAATGACAG
>DUVO01000117.1 GCA_012841005.1 Bacillota bacterium
AATTTCCTCCAGGGCCTTCCCCGTCCCCATTACCACACAGGTCAGAGGATCCTCGGCCAAATAGACAGGCATTCCCGTTTCCTTTGCCAGAAGAAGATCAAAATTCTTTAGCAGTGAACCCCCGCCGGCCATGACAATTCCCCGATCCATAATATCGGCGGCCAGTTCAGGTGGGGTCTTCTCCAGGGTAATTTTAACCGCTTCCACAATATTGGCAACGGGTTCTGCCAGGGCTTCCCGCACCTCCTGACCGGTAATGGATAATGTCTTGGGCAGGCCTGTAACCAAATCACGGCCCCGAACCTCATAGGTTTCCTCATCCCCAGTCTGATTGGGCTTATAAGCCGAACCTAAATGGATCTTTATCTCTTCGGCCGTCCTCTCCCCGATCATGAGATTATAGGCCCGTTTGATATAGTTTACAATGGCCTCATCCATTTCATCGCCACCGATCCGTATGGAACGGCTGGTTACAATACCACCCAGGGAGATTACCGCCACCTCCGTAGTCCCACCACCGATATCAACGATCATATTCCCCGTTGGTTCATAAACAGGCAGCCCCGCGCCGATGGCCGCAGCCATGGGTTCTTCCAGCAGGTGGGCTTCCCGTCCCCCTGCCTGCAATATAGCGTCAAGGACCGCCCTTTTTTCCACCTCTGTTACCCCCGATGGAATACTGACAATCACCCGGGGCTTAATCAAACTGCGCCGGCCTGCCTTGCTGATAAAATACCGCAGCATAGCCTGGGTTACATCAAAGTCAGCAATAACCCCGTCTTTCATGGGGCGAATCGCCACAATGTTTCCCGGGGTCCGGCCTATCATCCGTTTTGCTTCCTCACCGACGGCCATGATAGTCCCCGTGTCCCGCTGCATGGCCACAACTGACGGCTCTTGCAGCACCACACCCCTCCCCTTGACGGTAACCAGGGTATTGGCGGTGCCAAGATCAATCCCCATATCCCGGGAAAACTGGTTTATGATGAAACCGAAAACCATATCCCATCCCCCTTTTCCTGTTGCGGGTTAAAATGCCAATACTAGTTCATAAGCTAGCTTTGCCGGTACGTAAGATATCTTAACCGGCCACTCTGGGCCTTCCTTAGTCCTCTGGTTCACCTGTTTCCGGAAAACTTCTTAACTATATTATTCCCTTTTCCCTCATGCTAACATAAATACCATCGCCAATTATAAGGTGATCCAGGATATCAATGCCCAGAAGGGCACCTCCCTCGCATAAACGGTGGGTCAACTGGATATCCTCCTGGCTGGGAGTCGGATCACCACTGGGATGATTATGGATCAAAATAATTGCCGCCGCACTCCGCCTGATGCAGGTCCGAAAGAGTTCCCGGGGGTGCACCAGGGAAGAGTTGAGACTGCCGACGAAATCAGTTTCTATGGCTATAACATGGTTCTTGGTGGAAAGGAGCAGAACACGAAAATGCTCCCGATCCAGATAGCGCATTTCCTCCATCACCAGGGCCGCCGCAGCTTGGGGTGACTTAATTACCGGCCTGCTATCCCGTGTTTCGGCAACCAAACGCCTGCCCAGTTCCAGGGCGGCCTTGATGCGAGCCGCTTTGGCAACTCCCACCCCGTGGATCTTGCTGAGTTCTTCCACACTGGCATCCTGGAGGGCACGCAGCCCACTGCCATGCCAACCCCGGCAGTTCCCGGCCAAAAGACGCTGTGCCAGTTGGAGGGCGGTTTCAGTCCGAGAACCGGTACCGAGGAGCAAGGCTATAAGTTCACTGGTTGATAAAGCCTGGGCCCCCAACTTGACCAGGCGTTCCCGGGGACGGCTTTCCAGGGGTAAATCTTTAATTGTTAAATGATATTCCGGTACCATTTTCTTTCCTATCTCCAACCTCCCAAGGGTCCAGCCCAAATCTTTCCAACATCCCCGCCACCTTGCCCAAGGGCAATCCTACCACATTAAAATAACAACCTTCAATACGTTCCACCAGCAATGCACCTTTACCCTGGATCCCATAAGCCCCGGCCTTATCCAAAGGTTCCCCTGTGGCCACATACCGCCAGATTTCCCGCGGGGTAAGAACCCGCATCCAGACCCTGGTAATTTCATGTTCCAGGAGACAGGCACCGGAACCGGCATCAACTAAAGCCACACCAGTAATCACCCGGTGCTCCCTTCCCTGCAGCCTTGTCAGCATATCATAGGCCTCCTGAGGTCCCGCCGGCTTCCCCAGTGCTTCTCCATTCAAAACTACGAGGGTATCTGCTCCCAGGATCAACCCTTCTGCTTCCCGGCGGGCGACTGCCCGGGCCTTTCGGCGGGCTATTTCCATTACCCCTGCTGCAAGATCACAACCGGCAGGGAGGGCTTCCGAAACCCTTGCCGTGACCACACGAAAGTTAAGACCCATCTGCTGCAAAAGCTGGCGACGGCGCGGCGAATTGGAAGCTAGTATCAACTGGGTCACCCTAACACTCCCCCATGTACCGAGGTAATAATCAATAATGAGGATGGTTTAATACCCAAATATCGGTTCCGGCTAACTAGAGCTGACGGTACAACAGGTACCCGAGGAAAAGGCCGACAACCCCAGCCAAGTTGAGGCGGAAAACAAAACCCAAAGTAAAACTTAGAATCCCCAAATCGACTGTTATCGGGCTAAAGCCAAAGGCCTTATCTACAACCAAAAGTGGAAGATATTCGCCCAGAATGTCCCCCAAAAGTCCGCCAATGGCAGCACCGGTCAGGAGCAGAATCAGCAATAACAGCGTACTCCGGGTTCTCCTCATAACTCCTTGTACCTCCCCCTGTATTATAAAGGTATCAACTCTTACATTCCACACGAAAAATACAAATCCTGTTTAGAAAAAAATTTTGCCCCAACCGCCTCCTTGGTAAGATCAGGAAACAGGCAGATTAAGGGCAAAGTATTCCCTCAGTTCATTGACTTATTATATGAAGCTCTCTTATCCACGGTATTAAACCCCAAACTAGAATAACGAAGCAGGTACCTTACTACCAGACCGGTAAAATACCCTGTAGGGAGGGCAAAGAGCAAAAGGTAAGGCAGATACATAAAAATCCCGGCCTGTTGAATGAGTAGTGCCGCCACCAAGAGCTGGGATACATTATGGGCAACAGCACCGCAAATGCTTATCCCCACCAAGCTGAAACGGCCCCGGCTAAACAGGTATAGCAAACCCATAACCAGGCCACTCCCCAGGGCACCGGCAAAACTTAGGTAAAAAGTCGTAGTCAAAAAAGTCCCGGCGACAAGGGACGCCAGCAATGAGCGTAGCAAAACCACACCCAAGGCTTCCCGGTAACCCAAAAAGACCAAAGTCAGCAAGGTTACGATATTGGCTAAACCCAATTTTGCCCCCGGTATTGGCAAAACATTGAGGGCCGGTAGCATGGCTTCGAAAACATGCAGGGCAATGCCTACAGCCACCAGGAGGGAAAGTTGTACCATTTTTTTTGTTTTCGACATCTGTTTCATCCTCTCATCTGGTTATGCCGTCCCTCTCAGGTTCCTGCTCTCCTTCAACTCTGACCATTACCATATTGGGCAGACACACTATTATTTCACCCGGGCGGCTGATCCAGCCCATGTAGACACATAGATGGTCAGGACACGGTGAATCCACCAGCCTAACCTTATCTTCCCCCATCTCCAGTATACTATCACCCAGAGGACCAGTAATGGGAATCTCCTTTCCTGGCTCCAACTGGTCCATAGGGATCACCTGAACCACCTCTCCCATCGCCTCGATCACAATCCGATTTTGCCGTTCCTCATCCCCGCTAAAGGAAGTATAGAAAACGAAGCCCAAAATTGCGACAAGTATTATTGCTATTGCCAGTATCTTGTCATGGCGTGTGAGCACCTGGTAAAGCCCCCCTAACCTTGTCCCCCTTTGCCGGCCGGCAAGGATTGGGATGGTAAATGATAATTGGAAAAGTGAAGTTTGATTTCTCCCTCTTCCCCGATAATCAGAAAAGCAACCCCGGCAAAGAGAGGCAGGTCACTACTATATTCGTTAATAGTTTAACATTTTCCTTATATTCTCCGCAAGTGGTAATAAAAACAGCCATCGGCTCCGGCAAAAGTAAAAATAATCCCACGGTTGGGCGATCTGCCTCTCAGGTGGGAAGCAGATCGCCCAACCCAAAGGAAATAGGATCCGATTTCGGCTCCCTAATCACTAAAACAGGATAGAACTTCCGGAAAAACCCACAGTCGTTACATCCCGTCGAAGCAATATAAGACTCAAGTTGTTCAGTTTCTTTCATCAACGATAATCTTGCGGGGACATTTCTCAGCACAGAGACCGCACAGGGTGCACTTCTCGTAATCGATAACAGCCAGGTTATCCTTTACGTGAATGGCATCCGAGGGGCAGACCTTTTCACAGATACGGCAGGCAATACAGCCGACTGTACAGGCCCTGGTCACATCCCGGGCTGGGGCATTGGAACTGCAGGAGACATAGACCCGGGCCGTCTCCGGGATCAGGGTCAATACCCCTTTCGGACAGGCCTCAATACATTTCCTACAGGCTGTGCATTTCTCCGGATCAATTTCCGGTAGCCTGTTTTCATTCATGGTAATCGCCCCAAAGGGACAGACCCGCGCACAGTTGCCAAAGCCCAAACAGGCATAGGTACAGGCCCGTCCTGCCGAAGCATACATATTGGCTGCACGGCAGTCGGGTAATCCGTCATATTCGGCGATCTGCCCACATTGTTCCTTGCCCCCCCTGCAGATCAGCTTCGCCTTTGGAGGAACAAGTTCAGCCGCCGCTTCCACATCTAAACCTACCCCCATAATCTCGGCTACCTTTTGGGCTACAGCCGGACCTCCTACAGGACAGGCATCGGTAGCTGCCTCCCCTTTGGCTATGGCTTCCGCCAGGGCATTACAGCCCGGAAAACCGCAGGCACCACAATTGGCTCCCGGCAAGACTTCCTTAATAGCATCAGCCCTTGTATCGGTAGCAACAGCAAAAACCTTGGCCGCATAGCCCAGGAG
>DUVO01000112.1 GCA_012841005.1 Bacillota bacterium
TAGCGGGCCCGCTCGTGTTCCGACTGGGAGGTAATATCCCGGCCGTCCAGTATAATCCGCCCCCCATCTGCCGCCAGGGCCCCGGCAATAATATTGAGGAGGGTGGATTTTCCCGCCCCATTGCCTCCAATAATGGTGACAAACTCCCCTCTTTGAATAGACAGACTTAAGCGGGAAAAGAGGGGCTTTTCATTGACGGTATTATGATTAAAGGTCTTGCTGATACTGTCAATCACGAGCATCTGTCGAACACCACCCATTCACAGATTGTAGATTCCAAAACCATTCCTTGAACCTGGGCGCCGACAGGGCGATAACTACCAGTACTGCCGTCATCAGCTTTAGATCTGAGGCGGCAAAGCCATAGCTTAGTGCTATAGATATACACAACCGGTACACAATAGACCCCAGGGCCACGCTTACTATAGCAAAACCGATTCCCCGGTCACCCACCAAAACTTCCCCGATTATTACCGAGGCCAGGCCGGCCACCACGGTGCCGATCCCCATTCCCACATCGGCAAACCCCATAAACTGCCCCGCCAGGGCCCCGGAAAGGCCCACAATGGCGTTGGAGAGGACTAACCCCAAAAGCTTCATGTTGTCGGTATTTACCCCCAGGCTCCGCACCATCTGGGGATTATCGCCGGCTGCCCGCAGGGCAAAGCCCAGCTGGGTTCTTAAGAAAGAGTAGAGCAAAAACATCACACCCAACAAAATTATTCCCAGGAGGAGAAAGGAAGCCGCCCCGGAGCTGCCAAAGGCACCGCCGGCCATGCTGAAAATCGTCGGCTGCTGCAAAAGGGGGATGTTGGACCTGCCCATAATGCGCAAATTTATCGAATAGAGGGATGTCATTGTCAGTATCCCCGATAAAAGGCCTGTTATCTTCAGCCTTGTATTTAAAAAACCCGTTATGGAGCCGGCCAGGGCGCCGGCGGCTGCAGCCGCCGGCACCGCAAAAATGGGATTCACGCCGGCTACAATAAGCCGGGCACTTACCGCTGCCCCCAGGGGGAAACTCCCGTCTACACTTAAATCGGCATAGTTTAAAATCCTAAAGGTCAGATAAACTCCCAGGGCCGTTATGGCAAACAGCATCCCCTGCTCTATAGATGCCAAAAGGAAACCTAAACTCATCTTAATTCACCCCTTCTTAAGGCTGGCACCGACTATTCGAGGATTTCATCAGCTTCAGTCAAGAGCTCCTGTGAAATGGTCAAATTTAACTCTGCCGCCGCTTTTTTGTTGATGATAAGTTTCAAGTCCCGGGAGCCCTCGATGGGTATCTCACCCGGGTTCTTCCCCTGGAGGATCTCATGGGCCACCTGGGCCGTCTGCTTACCCAAAAGGTAGTAGTCGATACCAAAGGTGGCCAGGCCGCCCTGTTCCACATGGGCCCTTTCGGAACCAAAGACAGGCACCCCGGCAGGATTGGCCACCTTGACCACCGCGCTGATGGCCGCGGCCACTGTATTGTCGGTGGGTACATAAATGGCATCAACCCTTTCCACCAGGGACAGGGCGGCCTGGTTCACTTCGCTTTTATTGGTCACCGTCGCTTCTACAATCTCAAGACCATATTTGGGCGCTGCTTCCCTGGTAATATCCACCTGCACCACCGAGTTGTCTTCCCCGGCATTGTACATAATCCCCAGGGTCTTGGCCTCAGGCAGGAACCTTTTTACCAGGGCTACCTGCTCTTCCACCGGGTTCATGTCGGTGGTGCCGCTGATGTTGCCACCAGGCCGTTCCAGGGATTCGGCCAGCCCCGCTACCACAGGATCGGTAACGGCGGTGATCACAATGGGTATGTCGGTAATAACATTGGCTGCTGCCTGGGCGTTGGGAGTAGCCACGGCCAGGACCAGATCCACCTTACTTTCCTTAAACATTTCGGCGATGGTCCGGCAGGAATCGATATCCCCCTGGGCACTCTTGAAGATAAACTCCACATCTTTCCCCTCTTCATACCCCAGCTCGATGAGCCCGTCCATGAAGCCCTGACTGGCGGCATCCAGGGCCGGGTGCTCGTCAATCTGGGAGATCCCGATCTGCAGGGGCCGCTCTTCCTCCCCCGCCGGCTCCCCCTGCTCCCCCTGGATCCCTTGCGAGCCGGGGCCGCAGCCGGAAAGAACCAGTCCCAACACCAACACCACTGCCAGTAAACCCATAATCCTCTTTGCCATTGTTTAGTCCCTCCCTTTTTATTTTCTTACCGCTGGTTTTATTAAAAAAGACCTTCGCCGATCACGGGGCGAAGGTCTCGCGGTACCACCCGAGTTGGTCATAAAGACCCACTCTACCCTTGAGAGAATATCCGGACCCAATAACAAAACCCCGTCCGGCAAGGGACGGGGTTTACCCGCGGTACCACCCTTTTTGAATCACAAAAAGCGATATCCTCTCAAGCTCAAGAGTACGCAAAACTATTCCCAGGGAATGTTTTTGGATACTCCGTTCCTTTTAACGGTAGAAGCTCCGTTCCAGTCTAATCGCCCAGGCAGGCTTTCAACCGACGGCTCGGGGGTGTATTCACTGTAGATCCCTCACCGGACTCGCACCAGACGCCGGCTCTCTGAAGATTTCACTGCAGCTACTCTTCCCTTTCTTCGCCTTTGCGGTATTATTTTTTCCTATTATACCATTCCCGGAGCAGATGTCAAATGTTTTTTCCGGCCGTGTGTAGTTATTCTGTGATAATGTCATGTTGAA
>DUVO01000332.1 GCA_012841005.1 Bacillota bacterium
CCTGCGGGGAGAGGGGAAGAAGTTCAGGTTACAAAACAAGAAGAGAAAGCAGATTCCTTTCTGACCCAGAGGGATATGACAGCCCTTTTACAGGTGGACCCCCTGGAAATTGAGTTGGGATATGCCCTGGTCCCCCTGGCCGATCCCCAGCAGGGAGGAGACTTGCTGGAAAGGATTGTATTGTTGAGAAAACAACTGGCCCTGGAGCTGGGTTTTTTGGTACCAACGGTAAGGGTGCGGGATAATATGCAGCTGGCGCCCAACGAATACAGCATCAGTGTCCGGGGATTAAAGACAGCAGGAGGTGAATTGTTGCCCGGGCATTTACTGGCAATGCGGCCCGAAGAGGAGGGCAAAGAAATTGCTGGGATTCCAACAAGGGAGCCGACCTTTGGTTTGCCGGCTTTATGGATCCCTGAGGAAAGGCGCCAGGAAGCGGAACGGGCCAATTATACAGTGGTGGATCTGCCGGCGGTCCTGGCCACCCATCTAACTGAGGTTATTAAGGAACATATCCATGAACTGCTGGGCCGGCAGGAAGTGAAAACCCTTCTTGATTCTCTCCGGGAAAGTCACCCAGCCGTTGTTGACGAATTGGTCCCGGGGATTTTGGGGTTGGGTCAGGTGCAAAGGGTTTTGGCCAATCTCCTTCGGGAAAGGGTTTGCATTCGCGATCTGGTTACCATCCTGGAAACCCTGGCCGATTATGGGCCACTGACAAAGGATACCGATCTACTGACGGAATACGCCAGGCAATCCCTGGCCCGGCAGATATCACAGCAATATCGACCTGGCAGTGGTCCCTTGGCGGTACTTACCCTGGCCCCCAGTGTGGAAGAGATGATTCGAAATGCACTCCAAAAAACTGAGTATGGCAATTATCTAGCCCTGGCTCCGCAAGAGGCAGAAAAATTGCTGCGTGGGGTAGAAAACAAATTTCAAGAGGCTATTGACCGGGGTTACCAGCCGATCCTGCTCTGCAGCCCTGTAATCAGGTTTTACCTGCGGCGATTCCTTGAGAAACAGTTTCCCCGGATGCCGGTATTATCCTACAATGAGCTGGAAGCAGACCTCGAGGTGCAGGTTATCGGAAGGGTGGGGCTTGTATGAAGGTTAAGCGCTTTGTAGCCCAGAATCTTCAATTTGCCATTCAACAGGTTAAGGCAGAAATGGGAGAAGATGCCATAATCTTAGATACGAAACGGCGAAAACGGGGAGGTTTGTTGGGGTTTTTCGGTAGGGAGGTCGTTGAGGTCACTGCTGGACTGCCTGAATTGCCGCGTTCTCGTCTTCATCCTGTAACTCCTGGCGTACCATTACCCCTGGAGAAAAGAGAAGGGGCAATGCTTACAGAGGTGCGAAAAGAACTGGATGAAATAAAAAAAATGGTGGCCGGTTTAGCAAACAGGTACCCGGCACGAGGAGAAAATGAGGGGGATTTGTTTGCGGCCTATCATCTCCTGGCTGCCTTTAACAATCTTCTGGTGCAAAATGAGGTAACGGTGGATAATGCAGCAGAGCTGGTTAAAAAAGTAATTACTATTCTCCCTGAGGAGGATCTGCACGATTACGGGCAGATTAAGGAGTGCCTGGAAAAAATCATTGCTGCTGACCTGGAGGTCATTTCGCCCATCGATGGCAGCGAACAGCAGGTGATGGCACTGGTCGGTCCGACTGGGGTCGGAAAAACAACTACCATTGCCAAATTGGCGGCGAAATATGCCCTGATGCAAAATCGGGAGGTAGTCCTGATCACCGCTGATACCTTTAGAATTGCCGCCGTTGAACAACTGCGGCGGTATGCAGAAATAATTGATGTGCCCCTGGAAGTGGTCCTGGAAGGCAAGGAGCTGGAAAGTGCCCTCAAACGGCATAGGAATAAGAACCTGGTCTTGATAGATACGGCCGGGAGAAGCCAACACAATATCGTTCAGTTATCGGAACTCAGGAATATCTTGAGTCCTTCGGTTCAGATAAAAACCTTGCTGGTATTAAGTCTGACTACAAAACACCGGGATTTATTAGGCATTACGGAGAAATTCCAACGGGTTAATTATGATGCCTTACTCTTTACGAAACTGGATGAGACTACCAGCTACGGCTCCATTTATAACATGGTTAAATCGACGCGGAAACCCCTTACCTATGTTACAACGGGACAGAATGTACCCGACGATATTGAAGTGGCCGTGCCGGAAACTATTGCCAAACTGATTCTGGGGGATAATTAGATTATGGCAGATCAGGCCCAGGGATTACGAAAGCTGGCAGAAAGAATGGGAAAGGTCAGTTCAACTTCCCTTTTTCCTGGGAACCGTGTCTTAGCAATTACCAGCGGTAAGGGAGGAGTGGGTAAGACTAACCTGGCCGTAAACCTGGCTTTGGTTCTCAAGGAATACGGGAAGCAGGTACTGGTCTTTGATGCCGATTTGGGTTTGGGCAATGTTGATGTTATTTTGGGGATAATACCTACCTTCAACCTTACCCATGTGGTCAGAGGGGAAAGGGAACTGCAAGATATTATTATTTCGGAATATGGGATCAATCTCATTGCGGGCGGTTCAGGTGTCGAGGAACTTCTGGAACTGCCGGAATGGCAGCTGCGGAACTTTTTATCCCGGCTACAGCAGCTAGAGGGTGTGGGTGATTATATACTCTTTGATACAGGTGCCGGTATTAACCGTCATGTATTGGGGTTTGTTCTTGCCGCCACAGATATTATTGTCGTTACCACACCAGAGCCTACTGCCATAACTGATGCCTATGCCCTCCTGAAGATAATCGCCAGTAAAAATCGGGAGGCTGTCGTGCGCCTGGTGGTGAACCGGGTGGTAAATGCACAAGAAGCCGCGCAGGTAGCCAGGAAGCTGAGATTAGTTGCCCGGGAGTTTTTAGCCCTTGAGCTTTATGATTTAGGCTATATTATCGAGGACCCATCTATTGCCAAGGCGGTTAAGGCTCAGAAACCCTTTCTCTATGCCTATCCCCGTTCGCCGGCCAGTGGATGTTTGCGGCAAGTGGCGAAGAATTTATTGGCTGCGGAAGGTGTGGTTGCCAGTGGAGATCATGTAACGAATTTTTTCCAAAGAATGCTAAGCTTATTTCGCAAGTAAGGTGGGGCAGGATCTTTACTGCCTGCCTGGGGCCAGGAAAGGGAAGAGGAGGGACGGTAGGGATGGATATTTTCAAGGTTAACCAGAAGCTGAAG
>DUVO01000139.1 GCA_012841005.1 Bacillota bacterium
AAGACCGGCATTCCTGCCGCACCCGTGATGAGAAAAAGGAGCATACTACAAAAACCGGCCCGGGCACCCAAAAGGGAACCCGCCAGCATGACCCCAAAGGTCTGCCCCGTAATGGGAACGGGACTAAAGGGCAGGGGTATCTGGACATAGCCCAGGATGGCGGTCAAGGCGGCCAGGAGTCCTGCCCCCAGCATCTCCCGCAGGTCCAGGAAAGGTTTCTTCCCCCTTGCCGGCATTTCCCTTCCCCCCTTCCTTTGCACTCATTAATACTTAGTTTACCAGCACCGGGGGATTTGGTCAACCTTTTATTTATAATTGGTTAACGTATCAGCAGACCCCCTGGAGCCGCTGCCAAACACGTCGGACAAGGGAGTCCAATTGGGGATTCCATTTTCTTTCCACCCGCTCCGCCCCTCTGATGATGGTTGCCGGGTGCTTGTTCAAGACCCTGGCCACCTCTGCGGCCGTCCAGGAACCCAGACGCAGGGCAATATAGGAGATGAGGCTCCGGGACCAGACCACCGTTTCTGATCTGTCGCCACTGCATATCCTGGCCAGGGTAGTTCCCGTAGTTCCGGCAACTTCCGTAGCCAATTCCAAAATACTGGGGCTGTTTTGTCTAACATCCCCTTGCCCGGAAGCCCCGGCCGCAGCCGCCGCCTCTTCCCATCCAGCCATTACCAAAGGCTGATTTTCTTCCATGCCCGTGGCAATTATTTCCCGGTACAACTGCTGGCCGGTGGTAATATCCGGAGCCAGGGTCAGCAAAATTACTTCCCGGTCAACCACCGCTTCCGGCCCGGTGGATAGGTATTCCCCATGACTGCTCCAGGGGAAATCCTCTATTGTCTGTACCAACCCCGAGCGGAGGGGATGAAAATGAATCCACCGCAGCAGTTTCCAGAAATGTTCCATTCCGGTACAGGGACCGGACAAATAGCGGCCCTGGAATAAGTGCCCACTGCGCCGGTATATTTTGTTGAAATACCGGGCATAGGCACTGTGGAGGCTGTGCATAATCCGGGGCAATACCACCGGGCCCGGTTCCAATAAGAGATGGACATGGTCGGGCATGAGAACATAGGCATAGAGACGAAAACGAAGCCGCTTTTTATAGCGTTTCAAGAGGGTGAGGTACATCTCCCGGTCTTCATCAGACCGGAAGATCACCTCCTGGTTGTTCCCTACCTTTACCGTGTGGTAAATAACCCCAAAACCGCCTCCATCGCCTTCCATTTTTCTCCCTCCTCATTACATTTATTTACTATACTGTTATTATTTGCCATATGACGATTTCCTGCTTTCCCCGGCAAATACTTTGAACAGGAAATGCCACAAGGAGACGACCTTAACAATTCGGTAACACTTTTTTCACCCTTCGGTAAACCATTGCTCTGCAGGAACTGGTATACTAACGGCAGGATTAAGTATACTCGCGCTGGGCGCTAAAGAATGTCCCCGGAAAGAGAGAGGAGATGGTATGGTGGATATTAACGACCTGTTGAAGCAGGTATATACTGTCGCCTTCCGCTTGACGGGACAAGAAGAAGCAGCCAGTGCCCTTGTCCAGGCTGCCCTCCCCCTGAAAAACGAAACCCATCGGTGGCAGCAGAACCCCCTCCCCGCCCAATATCTCATAAAAAGCGCCCGGGAGGTCTGCCACCTTTTCCTGCACCAGCCTCCCGCTGGAAAGAGACCGGTAAAGGCTGCCCTTCCCGATACACCGGGCCGGAAGAATTCCATCCAGTCTGCCCTCCTGGCCCTGGAACCCCTGCCCAGGGTGGTGGTCGTGTGGCGGGACGTAGCCGGTTTACCGGTGACCGATCTGGTTCCCCTGGTCCAACAGCCCGTTGCAGACCTGTACCGGATCTTGGGCCAAGGACGCCGGAAACTAAAGCAGCAGTTGGCATAGATTAAAAGGGCACCCGCCAGGGTGCCCTCTGTTGTTGCCAAACACAACCGCTCCTCATCGCTCCTTATTCAGCGCCTGCCCAGAACCAGCTTGCCGCCAATGTAGACCTGTTTTACCAGGGCCACGTCCTGGCGGGACACAACGATGAGATCGGCGATTTTCCCTTCCTCAATTACGCCCCTTTCCGGGGCCAGCCGGGGAAAAACCTGGGCGACCCGGGAGGTGAGCTTCGCCACCAGGTTCGGCAGAAAGCCCAGGCCCCGTTCCAGGGCCGCCTTTACCCCCACCAGGGGCGGGTCAAACTTGCCGCCCCCATAGTCCGTTGAGATCAGGTCGGCCTGCCCGTATTCGAGAAAGGCAAAGAAATGTTCTGGCGCCGGGGTTGTCTCCCGGGCCCCAAAGGCATCAAAGGTGGCAATATCGATAATTGCCCCCTCCCGGCGCAGATGCCGGGCCTGGGCCAGGGCCTCCCCGGGGGTAAAACTGTCGTGGTTGGAGTGGGCGGCCACCAGGGTCCCACCTTGCCGGGCCAATTCCTGCAGCAGTTCCTTCGTGGGCGCTGCATTGTGCACGATCAGGGGTGCCCCTAAGAGTCGGGCTTCTATTGCCGCCTCCCTGATTCCTTCCCGGGCCGGAACCAGGGAAGGCAGCACCGATTCCCGGACCAGTTCGGCCGCCCCTTCAGCCGTCAGTTTATCCTCCAGGCCCCATTCCTTTAATAGCTCATCCACCCCTTCCCGGTCAAATTTCTCCACATCCAGGTAACGTCCCAGGACGGCCTCCTTCAGACGGCGGGCCTGCCGGGGCGTGAGGGAAATCCCCGTCTCCTCCCGCACCCGTAGGGGTATATACATATATTCCTGTCCCCCGCCCCCCAGGGTATGACCGCTCCCCACCTCGCCCACCGCCACGGCCCCCCATTCCCACATTTCGGCCATGGTGAGCTGCCGGTGAACCGCCCCCAAACCCCGGCCATCCACCGCCAGGGCAGCCTCGATATTTGCCGGGGAATGGCTGGTAGCCGTTTTGACAGTAAGGGGATGCCAGGCGTTAACCACTTGCACCTCTTCCGGGGCGGCAAAACCGTCCACGTTGAGGACGGTGGTAACCCCGCCCTGGAGCTGCTTATCCAGGTTGGCCAGAACTTCGGCCCTTGACAGGGGCGGGCTGCCACTGGCAAAGAGAGGACCCATAGTACAACCATGGGCATGGTGGTTGATTAAACCAGGCAAGAGGTAATCCCCCGCCAGGTCCACCGCCTCCCGCCCTTCTGCCGGTAAATGGCGTCCAATGGCGATAATCCTGTTTCCTTCAATTGCCAGGGAATGATCCTCCAACACCCTTTTCCCGTCCCCGGTAATTATGGTCCCATTGCGCAGGAGCAGCATAGTTCTAAACCTCCACCAGTTGCCTGGAACCGCTGTCTACATAGTCCAGAAGCTGATGCACCGCCAGGTTATCCAGCCCCAGGTCAGCCAGGGTGCGGGCCTCCCGGCGCAGGTCCTTCCCGGTCAAAATATTGGCCAGATGAATGATAGCCCTGACGGTAGGTGCCGGATGCCGGAGCTTTTCGGCAAGATCCTCCAGGGGAACCAGTCCGAAGGGAATGTCCTCGGTTAAATAACGGTGATCGAAGGTAGCAGGGGCCACACTCCACTGGTAGATGGGATTACGTACATGGGCTTCATAGATATTGCTTCCCGTCCCCCCCTGGTAGGCGAACCAATCCCGATCCTGCCGGTAAATGGAGCGCATGTCATCGAGCCCCAGGGCCCGCCCAACGGCCAGACGCTCTTCATCCATGATCTCGATGGTCCTCCCAATGGCCGGGGTCATCCCCTCCCAGTAAAAGAGGAAATCTTCGTCCCCTTCAATCCGGCCGGCATTCAATACCATCAGAGGCGTGTGTACAATGGGATTGGGATTGGAAAGGCCCGTCTCCAGGACATTGGCCGCCGGCTCCAGGTAGGGGTAGGCATGGCGGAGAAATTCTAGAACCCGCCGCGTTTCCACAGAGGGGAAAGCGGCCAAACGGAGGGAACGCTTATAACCCCTAATCCAGATCTTCACGGGGTTCTTTTTGCGGCAGGAATAAATGAGGCATTCCGTTTCGGCTACGGTAATATTGCCCTTACCCTCTTTCTCCAGGATCTGTTTGAACTGGATAGAGCCGCCAAAATTCCCGGGGTGAAGGACAACTACCTGTCCGGAGACAAGATAAGGAGCACAGCGGCGGGCATAATC
>DUVO01000169.1 GCA_012841005.1 Bacillota bacterium
ATCTATTTCCGAATAGGCGAAGAAGGCCATAAATTCCCTGCCGGCGCCCAGGGTTGCAGGCTTTGCCGCCCCTTCACCGTCTGCATCGGCTCTGACCTTAAAGAAGTAGGGTCCCGGCTCCGGAATCAGTTTATTCACAAGTGCCAGCGCAACCGTATCTCCCTTTTTCCCGGTGATACCGGTTAGGAGCACCTTTTCCCCTTCATTACTTATTTCTGCCGCCGTCAACAATTTTTCTATACCGCCAAGCATAACCTTATCCTGTCCTGGGGTAGCGACGATTTCTGCAGGTAAGTTAAATTCAATCCATCCTCGCTTAAAATCGTCACCCAAAGTATAAGTGAGGGTAAGGTTTTCTTTGCTACCTGACCTTGCACTCACCGGGCTTACTTGCAGGATACCCTCATATCCGGGAGGCATCCGGGAGAAAAGTTCCGCCGTTTCAAACACCTCGTCTGCACTTGGTGCTTTGGGACCTGCAGCGCCATCGGCATCGGCAATAACGCTGATATTATGGTAGCCCGGTTCTGGAATCTTCTGCTCAGCCAGTAACAGCATTACTCCCCCTTCTTCCGGTGCCGTAATTCC
This sequence comes from Bacillota bacterium, assembly GCA_012841005.1. Taxonomy (GTDB): domain Bacteria; phylum Bacillota; class DTU030; order DTU030; family DTU030; genus DTU030. The sequence continues at coordinate 589 of DUVO01000169.1, forward strand.
CGCCACATGTACTTCTTGGCCGCCCTTTGCTATGTGCAGGGGCTCCAATATAATAGTTTCATATCTTCCGCTGGTGTCGGAAATAACCACCATATCCCGCGACGCGGCAGCAGTTATCCCCGGCGGCAGGTGAAAGGTTACGATTCCTTCCGTAAAATCCTCTCCCAGTACATAATAAATGACAAGTTTCTTAACAGACCCGCTTTCGGCAACCGATTGTACAATACCCAGATATCCGTTTTTAGTGGTATATTCTGCCATAACATCGGGGGCATTGTTAAGGAGAGCAATTGCCTCCGCCCTGGTAAGATGCTCCTCTGGCCTGAAACTTCCGTCTTCGTAACTCTGCAGCAAACCTGTGGCGACCACTGCCCCAGCCAAGCCCCTGCCCCAGGCCGGAATTCCATCCTTATCTGTGAATCGATCCAAAATAGTCGGATCCTCGGACGAGGGCAGTCCGGCAATTTTAGCCAGGATAACGGCCGCTTCGATACGGCTGATGGGCTTGTCCGGCCGGACTGTGCCGTCGGCAAAGCCGGAGATATATCCCGCGGCAACCGCCCTGGCAATATCCTCCCCATACCGGTGATCCTCTGCCAGATCCGAGAAATTTACCGTGGCGCTGTCGGTAAATTCGAAAACCCTGTTAGTAAGGGCCATAAACTCTCCCCGGGTAATTTCGGCATCGGGATTGAAGCTGCCGTCCTCACAGCATTTGGCCCATCCCTTATCCAGCCACTCCAGGATCAGTTCCTCAGCCCAATGGCCTGCCACATCCTGGGGCTGGGCATAGGATACCCCCGCCGGCAACAAAAACAGCATAATTGCCAATACAGCCGCAACTTTCTTAAACTTACCCATCTTTGTTAACCTCCTAGTTCTTTAATATATTAGGGAACCAATAGTAAGAACAATCATTTATAACCCCCCTCATATCAAGGTAATATGAGTGGCTGCTTCCGTGAGCTGTTTCATTTCATATTCTCTTGTATAAATTCGACCACTATATTGTCTAAAGCGCCAAATTCCCCTAAAACCCGGCACTTTTCCAACATGATGTAACCATCCCCACCTGTAGCGATAAAATCGTTAACCGCGATTTTGTACATCTTTTCCGGCTCCAACTCCTGACCTGCAATTGTCACCTCAATTAATCTATTTCCGGGCTCTTTATCAGGTGCAAAGCAAAAATCGATTCCTGCCACCTGAGGATATCTTCCGCTTATATCCGGGTATAGCGCAACACCGTGTTCAAGCGCTTGAATGAGGTCCAATCCTTTTATTTCTTTTAAAACAACGAAATTGTCAAAAGGCAGTACGTTCAAAATGTCTCCCCAGGTGATCTCACCCGCTTCAATAGAAGTCCTGATACCGCCGCCATTCATAATCGCCCCATCGGCCCCTGTTGCCGCAAGCGTGGCTTCAGCCACAAGCTTCCCCAGGTTTGTTTCCCTCGTGCGCACGTGCTCCCTTTCTCCATTCAAAAAAACATCCGTCCTGCCGATTACTTGTGACAAGATTTTATCGTTTTCTTTATTAGTTTCATTGATCACAGATTGAACAGCCTCATCGCCTTGAAGACCTGCTCCTGTCCATTCCGGAGAATATAGGGAAGCATTTATTACTTCTGGAACACCGTTTCTGAGTACAATATTTACAATACCGAGGTTTTCCCCATGTTCCCCTGCCTGCACTATATAGGTGTCGTTAACCTCCATGCCATTTTTCAGGGGAAGATGGGAATGGCCCGATACAATAAGATCTATCCCTTCAACCTCTTCAGCTAATCTCGCGCAAGAACCCTCAGTGTCTATTAAGGGAAGATGGACAAGGGCAATCAGCAAGTCGCACTCAGCGCGCAGTACCTCCACCATTTTCTTTGCACTCTGCACAGGGTCAGCAAAAATTAGTCCTTCTACATTACGGGGATGGGTTTTGCGCAGAGTCTCAGGTGTTGTTAGACCGAAGATACCGATTCGTATGCCACCTAACTCCTTTATGGTTGAGGGCTCAAGCAGCTTCCTGCCGTCGTGTCCCGGCACATTGGCGGAGAGCACCGGGAAATCAGTCCTTTCGGACAACCCGCACAGTTTTTGCCAGCCGTAAGCAAAATCATGATTACCCGCCACCATCGCATCATAATCCATGCTGTTCATGATCTTCACAATACTTTCACCCTGGGACAGGCTGGCTGCACTACTGCCCTGGAAAGTATCCCCGGCATCGAGCAAGAGAACATTTTCCTTGGTTTCTCTAATCTCCTTCACTATTGCTGCCATATGGGCATAACCCATGGCTTCCCCTTCTTCTGCCCAAACCCTTCCGTGGACATCGTTGGTATGAACAATAGTAACGTATACCGTTCCGGTCTCTGTTGGTGCTACCTCATTAAACAGTAACCCCAATAGTGCGAATACTATTAATGGGATTACTGAAACTCTCAGGTACACAGATCTCTTGTTCAAAGTTATACCCCCCATTACGATGCAGCCGTACCTGCCTATGCCGCTAAAAGCAGCGCGGCAGGTCCAGCTCCCTAATACGAGTAGCTATTGTATATCCTGTACAAAAGGGCCGCTGCCTCCGCCCTTGTGGTGTTACCCAAAGGATTTACCTTTCCTTCGCTGCCAACTATTAATCCTTCTTTCACTAAAGAGGCAATGCTGTCTACTGCATAGTCTGCTATAAGTGATTTGTCGGCGAATTTTTCCAGGTCTGCAGGGCTACCCTTTGCTTCCAAGCTTTTTGCCAGCCTCAATGCCTTCTCCGCCAGCACCATCATGTCCTGTCTCGAAATACTGGCCTCGGGGCTGAACCTATTATTACCCGTACCCTTTGTAATTCCAAACTTCTTAGCGATACAGATCTCCCGGTAGTAATAGTCATTTTCCTTGACATCGGCATAGTTTTCGGCAAAATCAGCCGTCAAACCCAGGGCCCTCACCAAAGAGTACAGGAAATCCCCCCGAGTGATGTATTCCTGCGGTGCGTATTCTGTTTCTGACAATCCCTTCACAATACCCTTGGAAGCCAGCACCTCGATCTGTTTCTTCGCCCACGGCACCCTCTCAAGATCTGCGAAGGTTTTCGTCACGTAGACTACGGCATATTTACTGAAATGGGTGGTGCTAAAGGTAACTGTGCCTGTGACCGGGTCGTACCGTCCCGATGGCACTGCTGCCACATTACCCTCACCGTCGATGTACCAGACAGTGATGTGTTCCGGGTCTGCCAGTTCCTCTTTTGTTGGCCTATAGGGTATGCGTACTGTTACCGGGGCATCTTCGTTGTGCCAGGATACCCTTTCTCCACCGATTTTTAGCCCCAGCTCTATGACCGGCCTGTCACCGATCTGTAACTGAAGAGTAGGGGGTAGTGTACTCTTATCGGCTGTGGCAATGGTAAGGGAAAATGTTTCTGCATCCGCTAGAACTGTTTCCGATAACATGTTTCCGGGCACCGTTACTGCCCCGATACCGGTGTTTATCTTAACCGCTCTGG
>DUVO01000022.1 GCA_012841005.1 Bacillota bacterium
ACCCGGAGAATGGCAATGGGTTCTACCTTTACCCCCTGGTTGGCCAGGACACCATAGGCTACAGCCATATCCAGGGGATGGGCCCCGTAGGTAAGCCCTCCCAGGGCGATAGCAGGTTGCCTGTCGTTAGAAGAGCCGGTTTTGACCAGGGTGGTAATGCCCATGCGCTCGGCGTAATCAATAACATTGTCGACCCCCACATCCATAATCAATTGGGCGGCAACGGTGTTCAGGGAGCGCAGAATGGCACGGCGCAGGTTGGTCAGTCCTTCATACTGGTTGCCCGAGTTTTTCGGCTGCCAGATCTGGCCGCCGGCCACCGGGATAGAAATGGGTTCGTCAACATAGGTGGTGGCAGGGGTAAAGCCGTTGTCCAGGGCGGCTGTATAGACAAAGGTTTTGAAGGCAGAGCCGGGCTGGCGTTGGGCCTGAACCACACGATTGTATTTTGTATTCTCATAATCCCGTCCACCGAGCAGGGCTCTGATGTAGCCGGTTTTGGTTTCCATGGTGACCAGGGCCGCCTGGGGCTGGACAATGCCATTTTCGTCCACTTCGCCTTCCGGAAGGCCGTCGGCCAGGGCTTGCTCAGCCTTCCGTTGCATTACAGGATCAATGGTGGTGTAAATCTTTAATCCACCCTTATAAATTGCATCATAAACATCTTTTTCCGAACCGTAGTAGCCCTCCAGTTCCTCCACCAGGGTACTGATAACGTAATCGATAAAATAAGGGGCTGGGTGAGTATAGGGGCTGCGGCCAGCTACTTCGATGGGTTGTTCCTTGGCTTCCTGGGCAGTGGCTTCAGAAATATAACCATATTTAACCATTTGATCCAGCACCAGGGCCTGCCGGGTCTTAGCCGCTTCCATATCGTTATAAGGCGAATACCGGCTAGGTTTTTTAATTATGCCCGCCAGCATTGCTGATTCAGCCAGGTTGAGGTCCCAGACATCCTTGCCGAAATAGGTTTTGGCGGCGGCCTGGACACCGTTTGTCCCGTGACCAAAGTGGATCTCATTCAGATACATTTCCAGGATTTCGCCCTTGGTATAGATTCGTTCCACCTGCAGGGACAAAACAGCTTCTTGAATTTTGCGCCGCATTGTGGTTTTGGGAGTTAAGAAAACATTTTTCACCAGTTGTTGGGTAATGGTACTACCACCTTCGAAGGATTGCCGCGTGGCAATCCGCCAGGCTGCCCTGGCAATAGCCCGCAAATCCACGCCAGGGTGGTCATAGAAGCGAGCATCTTCGATGGCCACCACGGCATCTTGCAGTTCCTGGGGGATGTCTGATAGTTTAACGGGAATTCTATTTTCTTCCCCGTGGAGCTTGGTAAACAGTTCTCCCCTTGCATCGTAGACAAAGGAGGTGGCACTGCTTTCCCGTAATTTGTCGGGGTCGAAGGAAGGCATATCCCTGATTGACACCATTACATAGGCACTGGTTGCAACGACGCCAATTACTACTGCTAGGATAATAATGATTAATAATATTTTCAGGAAACCGAGTCCTCTTTTCCGGTTCTTCTTTTGTTTTCTGGCCATGTTGGTTCCCTCCACTTCCAATTCCGTTCCGTAATGCAACTATATTATAACATATGGTCTTCCCTGGCCATTGCCCTCTCATGTAATTCGGCGTTGATGATCCTTTTCCTGCATTTTATGCGCGAAAGGTTTATTGCAGTTTCTGGGGAGATATGCTATAATACCCCAAGTTAAAGAGGACTGAAACCGAAGAAGGAGAGAAGTAAACAGCCTGGCTGTTTTCAGAGAGCCGGTAATTGCTGGGAACCGGTACAGCAGCTGTTGAAATACACTCCCGAGGGTCCGGCCCAAATCCCGAAAAGGAGAAAGTAGGCCGGAACGGATTCCTTCCGTTATGGGGGATGCTGGCAACAGATACCGAGGGGATCCATTATGGGATCAAGTAGGGTGGTACCGCGGGAAGCTCAAGGCCTTCTCGTCCCTAAAGGACGAAAGGGCTTTTTCTTTTTCTTCAGTAAAACCATCCCTGCACGGAGGAGGTATGAAAATGGAGATTCAAAAACAACTCGAGGTATTTTGGCGGGGAACGGCTGAGATTATATCGGAGGAGGAACTGGTGCAAAAGCTGAAAAAAGGCCGGCCCCTGCGGGTTAAATTGGGGGTAGACCCTTCGGCACCGGATCTGCACCTGGGGCATACCGTTCCCTTGCGAAAACTTAAACAATTGCAGGACATTGGGCACCGGATTATCTTTCTTATCGGCGATTTTACCGGTCGTATCGGGGACCCAACGGGTCGTTCAGAAACAAGAAAACAGTTGTCCGCGGAAGAGATAAATGAAAATGCAGAAACCTATAAGGAGCAAGTTTTTAAGATTTTGGATCCGGCCAAGACCATTGTGGAGTACAACAGCAGCTGGCTCGCATCCCTGACCTTTTCCGATGTTATCAAGCTGGCCGGAAAATATACCGTTGCCCGGATGTTGGAAAGGGATGATTTTGCCAGGCGATATCGGGAAAGACGCCCAATCGGTATCCACGAATTCATGTATCCCTTGATGCAGGGTTATGATTCCATAGTCCTGCAGGCTGACGTGGAAATTGGCGGTACAGACCAAAAATTCAATCTCCTTATGGGTAGGCACCTGCAGCGAGAAATGGGGCAGGAACCCCAGATCTGTCTGACGCTCCCTATTTTGGAAGGTCTCGATGGTGTTAACAAGATGAGTAAGAGCCTGGGCAATCACATTGGCATTTACGATCCCCCCGCAGAAATGTATGGGAAAACCATGTCCCTGCCTGATCACCTCATGGTCCGCTATTTTGAATTGGTGACCAACGTCTCCCTGGAAGAAATAAGGGAGATTAAAGAAGGTCTGAACCAGGGTACCCTTCATCCCCGGGATGTAAAGATGCGCTTGGCGAGGGAAATTGTCGCCCTCTACCATGACCATGCTGCCGCCAGGGAAGCGGAGGACTCCTTCAAAGCTGTCTTTCAGAGGGGAGACCTTCCCACGGAAATACCTGAGGTTTCCCTGGCCAGGGAAGAACTTCAGGACGGCAGGATATGGGTTGCCAGGTTGCTGGTGCTCCTTGGCCTTGCCAAAAGCAATAGTGAGGCCAGGCGTTTGATTAAGCAGGGCGGTGTGACCATTGCTGGTGAAAGGATCGACGATCCGGAGCGGGATATTGTTCCCGCAGCGGGGATGATAGTTCAGGTTGGGAAACGGCGGTTCGTAAAGATTATGATGTAAAAGGCATCTTCCCCCAGATGCCTTTTCTTTTTTTCTCTATCACCATTCTCCTGTGTGATGCATACGATAAAGCATGGAGGTGAAGGTGATGCGCAGGTGGGGACGGGCCCGTTACTGGACACTATCCGGTAAAACCCTTGTGATGGTTTTTTTTCTGCTGTTATTATTTGTATTTATGATCTTGGAGAGAAATGTGAAGCCGGCCCTGGTCGCCATAGCAGAGGCCAGGGCCAAAATTCTGGCCATAGAAGCCATCACAGAGGCGGTGGAAAGTGAAATTGTGCAGACCGTTAAATATCAAGATCTAATGTTTATACACAAAGATACCCAAAGCCGACCTGTGCTAATCCAGCCCAATACTATTGAGATCAGCCGCCTGGCGGCCAGGACTACCGAACACGTAAAAAATCGTCTCCATACCCTTGAAGATCAAGAGATATTAATCCCCCTGGGGCAGGCAACGGGAAGCAATTTACTGGCCAATGTCGGCCCACGCATCAAAGTGACAGTTATGCCTGTAGGAACGGTATCTGTCAACCTTGTCAATGTCATGGAAGAGGCAGGTATCAACCAGACCCTTCATAAGATTATGCTGGAGGTAAATACGAAAATAAGAATTGTGGTGCCGCTGGTTGTGACTGAGGCAAGTGTTCAGCATCAGGTTTTGCTTTCACAGGCGGTAATAGTGGGTGATGTCCCAGACACCTTGTTCCAGCTGCATATGCCGAGATAGTGATGGACTGGTTGCGAGGGACAGGTGCGTATAAGGAACTATATTTGTTTATTAAAATTAAAATTTGTTCGGTATGATTAGGGATAAAATTATTAGAAATACGTATTAAAGCAACAGAAATTGCATATAATCAGCTAAGGAGACTAATATCGACATTTGAATTTGGTTCCAGAGGATGTTATAGTATTCAATGCCGCTGCGGAACACAGCTACAGACCAAAGACAAACTGGTCCTTGAAAACTGAACAGTGATAGGAAGCCAGTGCGGGTTCCGGCAAAGGGCCGGAGCCGAGAATGATAAGTTTTAGTTAAAGAGCGAACAAACTCTAGTAAGGGTTTAAATCTTTTACG
>DUVO01000224.1 GCA_012841005.1 Bacillota bacterium
TATCCTCTTCAATGAAGCCATTCCCGCCGGTATGCCCAGGATTGAAAAAATCGCAGACAAGAAGATCCTGGGGGGCCTTATCGCCCAGTGTTACCGGACCTATGGTGTCGCCCGGACGGCCAAATTGATCGACGATATCAAAGCCCTGGGTTTTCGCTATGCTACCAAGGCAGGTATTACCATTTCGGTGTCTGATATTAAAATCCCGAAGGCTAAGGCCAGTATCCTCAGCGAAGCAGAGGATGCGGTAGCGACGCTGGAAAAACAGTATCGCCGCGGCCTGATCACCAATGAGGAACACTACCAGCAGGTTATCAACGTTTGGAATAATGCTACCGAAGAGGTAACTACAGCCCTGGTCGATGAAATGGATCACTTTAACCCAGTTTACATGATGGCTATCTCCGGGGCCCGGGGTAATATCCAGCAGATCCGCCAGCTGGCCGGGATGCGGGGATTAATGGCAGACCCCTCGGGGCGGATTATCGACCTGCCCATCAAGGCCAATTTCCGGGAAGGGTTGACGGTGCTGGAATACTTTATCTCCACCCACGGTGCCCGCAAAGGCCTGGCCGATACTGCTCTCCGGACAGCCGATTCGGGCTATCTGACCCGGCGCCTGGTAGACGTGGCCCAGGACGTTATTGTCCGGGAAGAAGATTGTGGTACCACCCAGGGGGTTACTGTCAAAGCCATGAAAGACGGCCAGGAGGTCATTCAGGAACTGGCGGAACGAATTGTGGGCCGGATTGCCTGTGAGGACATCCGGCATCCTGAGACGGGCGCCCTTCTGGTGGAAGCCGGGAAGGAGATCATGGAAGAAGATGCAGAAGCTATTGATGCTGCCGGAATTGAAGCGGTGAAAATTCGCTCCGTCTTTACCTGCCGCTCCCGGCACGGCATCTGTGCCCGCTGTTATGGGCGCAACCTGGCCACCGGGAAGCTGGTCGACGTGGGTGAAGCCATTGGGATTATCGCTGCCCAATCCATCGGTGAGCCGGGAACCCAGCTGACCATGCGGACCTTCCACACCGGTGGGGTAGCTGGTGAAGATATCACCCAGGGTCTGCCCAGGGTTGAGGAACTCTTTGAAGCCCGCAAGCCCAAGGGCCAGGCAATTATTGCCGAAGCCGACGGGACTGTCCACATCAGTGAAATAAAGGGTCGGAAAGAGATCCAGATCTGGACGGAACAGGGCGAAACCAAGTCTTATCAGGTTCCCTACGGGGCGAGGATCCATGTTACGGAAGGACAGCAGGTAGAAGCCGGTGACGAACTGACGGAAGGGTCCATCAACCCCCATGAACTTTTGCGGGTAAAGGGAATCGAGGGAGTACAGCGCTACCTGCTGCAGGAAGTGCAGAAGGTGTATCGCTCCCAGGGGGTGGATATCAACGATAAACACGTCGAAGTGATCGTGCGTCAGATGCTGCGGAAGGTGAAGGTGGAGGATGCCGGGGATACCGATCTCCTTCCCGGAGGCCTGGTGGAATTCACTGAATTTGAGGAAGAGAATGCCCGGGTAGAGGAGCAGGGTCTCGAACCGGCCACCGCCCGCCCCCTGTTGCTGGGCATTACCAAGGCATCATTGGCCACGGAATCCTTCCTCTCGGCGGCCTCCTTCCAGGAGACCACCCGGGTCTTGACCGATGCAGCCATTAAAGGTAAGCTGGATCCCCTACTGGGATTAAAGGAAAATGTCATCATTGGCAAACTGGTACCTGCCGGGACGGGCATGACCCGCTATCTGAATCTGGAAATTGCGGTGCGGGAACCCGAGGAACCCTCCCCGCAGGACGAGGTTTCCCCTGCGGCCATGGAAACGGAAACGGGAGCAGGGGTTCAGGACCAGCCTGCGGCCGGAACAGGGGATGTTTCTTCGGCGGTGCCTGCTGAGGGTTAGTTAATCTGCTTCCTGTGGGGGGAGAAACCACTGCCTTAGGCAGGGACTTAATCAGAGGAATAGAATTAACCTGGGCCGGGACTCAAAGAGAGTCCCGGCCGTGGCCCGGTCCCTGCTTGACATAGATTGGGCCTAGTGCTAGAATATTGGAGTGTGTGTAAGATGCCCTCTGGTGCAGGCAACAATCTTTGGGAAGGGGGTAAAGGGAATGCCACTGGCTGAGCTGATGAAGGCAAAAAAGAAAAGCGTGGGTTCGAAGCAGACCCGCAAGGCCATTGAAAAGGGTACAGCCCTGAAGGTCTATATAGCCAAGGATGCCGAAGCTCATGTAACCACCCCCCTGATTGAACTATGCAACAGTCGGGGGATTGAGATCTTTTACGTAGATAATATGCGTGAACTGGGTGAAGCCTGTGGTATCCAGGTTGGGGCTGCTTCTGCCGCAGTTCTGGCCGAGTAGGTATGTTTTCATTACCGGTTATAGATTGATACGACATTCTGTATAGTTATCGCTAGAGGGAAGGAGGTGGAGTAAGTGCCAACAATCAGCCAATTAGTGAAACAGGGCCGGAGTGTGGTTGAGAAGAAATCCCAATCCCGCGCTCTGCAGGAGTCACCCCAAAAACGTGGCGTTTGCACCAGGGTGTTCACAACTACCCCAAAGAAGCCCAACTCCGCCCTGCGCAAAGTGGCCAGGGTTAGGCTCACCAATGGAATCGAGGTCACTGCTTATATTCCCGGTATTGGCCATAACCTGCAGGA
>DUVO01000024.1 GCA_012841005.1 Bacillota bacterium
GCTGGGGTTCCAAACTCTCCTTGATCCGAACCAATTCTGTCATTAACTCTTCGTCTACATGTAATCTTCCCGCCGTATCAAGCAAAACATAATCATTGCCATGGGAAAAAGCATGTTCCCTGGCTCCCCTGGCAATATCCACCGGGTCTTTTTTATCTCCCATGGAAAAGACCGGGAGCTCAAGCTCTTCACCAAGCACCTGGAGCTGTTTAATGGCAGCGGGACGATAAACATCGGCAGCTACCAACAGGGGACGCCGCCCCTCCCGGCGCAGGTACCGGGCCAGTTTTGCACAGGTGGTAGTCTTTCCCGACCCCTGCAGGCCAACCAACATTACCACCGTCGGCGGTCGCAATGCCGGCTCTAATTTGCTGGCTGCTCCGCCCATAAGACTGGTAAGCTCCTCATGGACGATCTTGATCACCTGCTGGCCCGGAGTCAGACTTTGCATAACCTCCTGCCCCACGGCCCGTTCCTGCACCCGGGCAGTGAAATCCTTCACCACTTTATAATTAACGTCTGCTTCCAACAGGGCCAGCCGCACTTCCCGCAGGGCTTCCTTGACATCACCTTCGGAAAGTTTACCCTTCCCCCGCAGCTTTTTCATCGTTGCCTGTATTTTGGCGGCCAATCCTTCTAACATTTTTCCCCTCCTTTCCCCCAGTTATCCCAGAAGGGGTTAACCAGTTCCCTCATCTCCTCGATGAGGGCAAGGCTTTCTTTGTCCCCGCCTACCCTCTCCTTGAGCCTGGCCAGCAGTTTTAAGACTCGGTTCATGTCTTGACTCCAACTCAGATTACGCCGGAGAAACCCCAACTTCTCCTCCCAATCCTCAAGCAAGGCCTCGGCGCGCCGCAGGGTATCATGGACGGCCTGCCTGCTGATCTTAAAGGTAATCGCAATCTCACCCAGGGAAAAATCCTCCTCATAATAGAGGCGGATAAACTCCTGCTGCCTCTCCGTCAGGAGGTCACCATAAAGATCAAATAACTGGGCCACCCGCAGTACCTTCTCCATCATTGTCCTCACTCTTTCCGGCACTGTTAAGGAGAGCAACTTGACAGAATGCAACAACTGTATTTTAACCTTGATCATACTCCCCTGTCAAGCATCCTTTTGTTCAAATAGGGCTGCAACAAAGGCAGGGGCCGAAAATTTCTGGAGATCCGTCAAACCCTCCCCCAGGCCGATGTATTTTACCGGCACCTTCAACTCCCGGCTGATGGGTATGATAATGCCCCCCTTGGCCGTCCCGTCCAATTTGGTGAGAACAATACCGGTTAAATCGACGGCCTCCTGGAACACTCGGGCCTGGGCCAGGGCATTCTGCCCGGTCGTGGCATCCAAAACCAACAATACTTCCAGGGGTGCCTCCGGGTATTCCCGTTTAATAATCCGCTGGATTTTTTGTAGCTCGGCCATCAGGTTAGCTTTGGTATGTAAACGACCGGCGGTATCGACGATCAGGACATCGAGGGAACGGGCCCGCAGGGCCTGGAGGGCATCGAAGACCACCGCCGCCGGGTCTGAACCCGGTTGATGGCTGACCACGTCCACATTGAGCCGCTGGGACCAGATCCTCAACTGGTCGATGGCAGCAGCCCTGAAGGTGTCGGCTGCCGCCAGCAAGACCCTCTTCCCTTCTCCCTGGATGATGTGGGCCAGCTTGGCAATGGTGGTCGTCTTACCCACACCGTTGACGCCAACCACCAGGATAATTGTCGGAAGCCCCTCCTTTTGCCGCAAGGCTATTCCTTCCGCCGTCAGGGCCTCTTCAATCTGCTCCCGCAGTTTTTTCATGATATCCTCTGAGGAGCGGACTTCCCCCCGCTTTACTGCCTCCCTCATTTCATCAACTATTTTTATGCTGGTTTCTGCTCCAACATCAGCCCCGATTAATACCTCTTCCAGCTCTGTGAAAAAATCTTCATCCAGGGCTGGGCTTGCGGAAAGGAGGGATTCCACCCTCCGAACCAGACCCATCTTAGTCTTGTTAAGCCCTTCTTTTAGTCGTCCCAGAACATTTCCAAACACCTTTTCTGCCTCCTTACCTCAGCCTACCTTATAATCTTCAACAGCCAAGGATAAAAACTGTGAGACCCCACTTTCATCCATAGTAATACCATAGAGAACATCGGCCTGTCTTATCACTTCCTGCCGGTGGCTTATTAGCAAAAATTGGGTGTCCTGAGCATAGCGGCGCAGGAACTTTCCCAATCTGACAGCATTGGTATCGTCCAGGGAAGCGTCGATTTCATCCAGAACACAAAAGGGGCTGGGTTTGACCTGGAGAATCCCGAAGAGAAAGGCAATGGCTGCCAGGGCATTTTCTCCCCCGGACAAAAGCAGGAGATTCTGCAGTTTTTTACCCGGGGGCTGGACCATTATCTCCAAACCCGCCTCCAGTAGGTTTTCCCCTTCGGTAAATTGCAGTTGTGCCTTCCCACCGCCGAACAGTTCTTGAAAGACCCTTTGAAAACTGTCCTGGACCGCCAAAAAAGTCTCCTCCAGTCGCTCCCTGCTGATGGCATCAATCTCCCGCAGTAACTTGTCAAGGGAGCGGCGGGCTTCAACCAGATCCTGCTGCTGCTGGATAAGAAAATCATAGCGTTCCTGTACTTCCCGATACTGTTCTCCCGCCTGTAAATTAACATTCCCCAATTGGGCCAATATCGCCTTCAGCTCCGCTACCCGCCGGCGCCACTGGCCTTCAGGCAGGGCCTCCTCTTTGTATTCCCTGGCCTGGGCCGCTGTCAAACCATAATCTTCAAACATGCGCCTTTCAACCTCTTCCAAGGAGGTCTCTAATTTGGTCTGGTTCCTTTCCAGCTGGTGCATCCTTTCCGTTGCAGCCGCCAACTCTTGCTGCTGGACGCCCACCTTTTTTTGCAGCTCCCCTTGCCGCTGTTGGATTTCTTCCCTTTTTTCCTGTAGCTGCCGCAGCCGGTTCCCCACAACTGCCTCCTGGCACCGCAGCTCCTCCAGGGTTGCACTATCTGTTTCCAGTTTGTCCGTCAGTTCCTTCTCCTCCTCCCGCAGCCGGACCAGCTCCTGCTCCTCTTCCTGCCTAGTTTTCTCCAACTCCAAATACTGGTATTCAAGTTGCTCCAAATAATCCTGCTGGGCCTTAATCTGCTGGGCAAGGCTGGCCCTCTGCACCCTGAGGCCAGTCAGATTTTCCTGCTGCCGAACCTGCCCCTCCCTGTTCCCCCGCAAAACCCCTTCCAGGTCAGTGATCTTTTCCTTTATGGCCTCCCCTTCCTCCTGGAGCTGAACCAGTTTCTCCTCCTGCAACTTAATCTGCCTGTCCAATTCCTGCGCCGTCTCCCGGGCCGTCTTCAGCTCCCACTGGAGGGTTTGCAGGGTCTCCTTCCCTCTCTTGCTGTTGCGGTGCAGATCTTCTTGTTCCCTTTTAATCTCCTCCAGCCGGGGTTTTCCCTGCCTCATTTTTTCCCGGGTTTCCTGGATCCTGCTGTCGCAGTCACTCATTATTTTCTGGACAGACTCCAGCATTACGATGAGATCTTGCACCTCCCGGTCCAGGGAATCCCGCCGGTCTTTCAATTCCTTAATTTCCCGCTTCCTGCTCAGAAGATTAATCTGAGTGGTCCCCAGAGTTCCCCCCGTAATAGCACCACCAGGAGCGATAAGTTCCCCGCCCAGGGTCACAATCTTATAACGAAAACCGCCCTGGCGGGCTACCATACGGGCCGTGGTAAGGTCCTTTACCACAATCACCCGTCCCAAGAGGGATTCAACCACAGGACGAACACGGGTTTCTGCGGTCACCAGGTCTGCGGCCCGGCCCAATACGCCGGGAAGGGAAAGAAGGGCTCGTCCACGCCCGGAGAGGGGTTCCCCCCGGACTGTATTCAGGGGTAAAAAGGTGGCCCTTCCCTCCTTTTTTGCCTGTAGAAATTCAATTGCCTCCTGGGCAATGGAATCATTTTCCACCACCAAAAACTGCAGCATTGGGCCCAGGGCAACCCCGATGGCCTGTTCCAAGTCCTTCTCTACCTGGATCAGACCGGCTACTGTCCCCCAAATTCCGTTTCCAAAACCCTTAAGAACTGTCCGGACTCCGCGGTGATAACCCTCATGGCCCCGTTCCATTTCCTCTAATAACTGCCTGCGGGCACAGACCTTGTCTAATTCCCCTTGTTTCTGCCTTATTTCGCCCTCTAATTTTTCCCACTTTACCCGGATTGTTTCCCTCTCTTTTTCCAGGTCAGCCAGGGCCCTTTGCTCGGCCACAAGGATGCTGTCCCACTTTTGCCCCTCTTTATCCAGGTCTAGATATTTCTTATTCAGAGCCGAGAGCTCAGTTTCTATATCCTGGACCTCCCGGTTAAGCTGCAGCCGGCTATTCTCAATAGATTCCCGCCTGTTTTGCAAAAGCTGCCATTCATTTTTCGCCTCAGCCTGCAAACGCACTAACTCTATTGCTTCATCCCTGTAAGTCTCCAGACCCTCTTCCTTCTCCGCCAGTTCCCTCCGGTACCGGTTCATGGATCCTTCGGCAGCCAGCAATTCCTTTTCAACCTCTAATGACTCCTGCTCCAGCAGGGCAAGCTTCCCTGCCGCTTCCTTTTTCTGCCCATCGAGAAGCGCCCTTCTTTCTGCCCGCGTTTCCTGTTGTTTTTCTTTCTTAACCTGTTCTTCCTGCACCAGCTTAAGGCGTTCTTCCCGCAGGGCAATGCTCTCCTCAAGGCGGCCGCTCTGGGCTTGAATTGAGGCCAGGTTCTGCTGCTCCCCCCGCATTTGTTCCTCAGTTAAGTGCCCGTCAAGGGCTATTTCCTCCAGTTCTGCCCCCAGGGTCTGCAGTCTGGTCATTATCCCCTGTTTTTGGTCCTCTTCTTCCCGGAGTTGTTGTAAAATTTCCTTCCTTCGCTCCTGCAACCGTTCCCATTGGTACAGGGCCAGGGTGATTTGTCCGGTTCTCAATTCCTCACTATATCGCCGGTAGAGCTTTTCCCGGCGGGCTTCTTCTTGCAGAACCGGTAGTTGCCGTTCTAATTCCGCCAGTAAATCACCCACACGCTGGATATTTCGTTCTGCGTCCTCTAATTTATGTAAGACCTCCCCTTTGCGATAGCGGTATTTTAAGATTCCGGCCGCTTCCTCCAACATCAGCCGCCTTTCCTCGGGACCTACGGTCAGTAAATTCTCCACCTGGCCCTGGCTGATCAGGGCATAGGTATCCCGGCCCAATCCTGTATCTAAGAATAATTCCTGGATATCCTTCAAACGGCAGCGGGCCTTGTTTAACCGGAACTCGCTTTCACCGGATCGATATACCCTGCGGGATATCTCAACTTCGGCATATTCCAGGGGAAGGGTGCCGCTGGAATTATCCAGCACAAGGACGACCTCGCCATAACCCAGGGAAGGTCGTTTGGCAGAGCCGGCAAAGATCAAATCCTCCGTTTTTTCCCCCCGAAGGGTTTTCAGCCGCTGTTCTCCCAATACCCACCGGATGGCATCGGCAATGTTGCTTTTACCACTTCCATTGGGTCCTACAATAGCAGTTATTCCCGGACCAAATTCCAGTTTCGTCCGGTTGGCAAAGGATTTAAACCCGTATAGTTCCAGTCGGCGTAGGAACATTCCTCTACCTCCCTATCAGTCACCGGCTATCCGGCGGTAAACAGTTTAATTTTAGCATATGTTCAGGGTAGTTTACCAGGTCTAAAGGATGCTATTGGCTTTCACCCGGGAAAGGGAAAAGACTACAAAAAACCTGTCCGGGCTTTTCAGCGGACAGGTCCTAAAGACATTCCTAATCCAATCTACCTCGGATCAACAATAAATTTAATGGCCGTCCTCTCCTCACCATCAATTTGGATTTCGGCAAAGGCAGGAACAGCCACAAGATCAATACCATTGGGTGCTACAAAACCTCTGGCAATGGCAATAGCCTTCACTGCCTGGTTCACGGCCCCGGCCCCTACCGCCTGCAACTCTGCTGATCCATTTTCCCGCAGGACAGCAGCCAGTGCCCCCGCTACCGATTTAGGGTTTGATTGGGCTGATACTTTTAGTACTTCCACAGCGTCACTCCTCCTTTGGTTGAATGAGGTCAATTCCATCTTTAATTAATTATATTCTCCTTGTTTCGGATAATTCCTCCCTTTCCAGAATATATAAACATCTCTTTCGTTGTTTCCTTGCCCCCAGGGCAACCCCGATACTTATCCTATTATATGAATTATCCCTTCCAAAGGGAAGGGATAAAAAGAGGTATTTCCTGTCACGGAGAATAGTCCCAAAAACACATAATGACCTTTACTGTCCATACCCTTTCGCCACCATAGCCAGGGCCTTCTGGGCCGCCGCCTGCTCTGCCTCCTTTTTGCTTCTCCCCACTCCCACTGCCACCTGTTCACCATTAATCAGGACCCCTACCCGGAAGGTTTTATTATGATCCGGACCGTCGGCCGCCAGCAAGTTATACTTGAGACTAAAATTGCGATATCGCTGGAGAGATTCCTGAAGCTGTGTCTTGTAGTCGATAAAAAGCTGTTCTTCCGCCTCGATTCGTTCACCCAAGATTTGGGCCACAAAAGCCCTGGCCGCCTCCAGCCCCTGGTCTAAAAAAATTGCACCAAGCAGGGCTTCCAGGGCATCTGCCAGTAAAGCAGGGCGCTCCCGGCCGCCCGATAATTCCTCTCCCTTACCCAGGCGGAGGAATGTACCCAATTCAAGCTGCCGCGCACATTGTTCCAGGGTTGCCTCGCACACCAGGGCTGCCCGCCTTTTGGTCAAGGCACCTTCTGGAAGCTCCGGGTACCTGTAATATAACAGTTCACTTACAGCCAGTTCCAAAACAGCATCCCCGAGAAACTCCAGCCTTTCATTGGACTGCTGCCCTTCCGAACACTCATTGGCAAAGGAAGCATGGGTTAGAGCCTTTTCGAGATACCGGGGTTCTGTGAATTTTATCCCGATCCTGGTTTCCAGTTCTACTAATTCCCTCATACTATCACCTTTAGCAACCATTATATTTGGAAAGGACAAGTGTTGCGTTGTGCCCGCCGAAACCCAGGGAATTCGAAATAGCATTGCGGACTATTTGCGGGCGGGCTCTATTCGGAACATAATCTAAATCACATTCCGGATCGGGGTATTCATAATTGATGGTGGGATGAATTACGTCTTCAACTAAAGAAAGACAAGTAGCAATTATTTCTACTCCCCCGGCAGCACCGAGAAGATGGCCGAGCATGGACTTCGTTGAACTTACGGCCACCCGATAGGCATGGTCACCAAAGACCGTCTTAATAGCTTGCGTTTCAAACTTGTCGTTATAGAGGGTAGAGGTGCCGTGGGCATTGATGTAATCAATATCTTCCCCTTGCAGTTGGGCATCGGCCAGGGCCAGCTTCATAGCCCGGGCAGCCCCCTCCCCCTCCGGGGCCGGAGCCGTAATATGGTAAGCATCGGCAGTGCAGCCGTAACCCTTAACCTCGGCATAAACCCGGGCCCCCCGGCGGCGGGCATGCTCCAGTTCTTCAAAGACCAGGATCCCTGCTCCTTCTCCCATGACAAACCCGTCCCGTTCTTTATCGAAAGGCCGGGAAGCCTTCTCCGGTTCGTCATTGCGGGTAGACATGGCCTTCATGGCACAAAACCCGGCCAGGCCCGTTGGGCAGACCGCCGCTTCGCTCCCCCCTGTCAGGACAACGTCCACTTCCCCTCCCTGGATTAAGCGCAGGGCCTGACCCATGGCATCGGTACTCGAGGCACAGGCTGAGATAACGGATTTGGCCGGGCCGCGGAAGCCAAAGGCAATGGAAATTTGTCCTGCCCCCATGTTACCAATCATCATGGGGATAAAGAAGGGACTGACCCGGGCCGGCCCCCGTTCATGCAAAATCCGGCACTGCTCTTCAAAGGTATTCAAACCGCCGATCCCAGTCCCTAAAATTACGGCACAGCGTTCCCGATCGACA
Organism: Bacillota bacterium; assembly: GCA_012841005.1. GTDB lineage: Bacteria > Bacillota > DTU030 > DTU030 > DTU030 > DTU030. Next base: position 7,953 of record DUVO01000024.1, read on the forward strand.
CTGTCAAGCTCTAAAGCAGCATCTTCTATAGCCAACTGGGCCCCGGCTACAGCAAATTGGGTGAACCTGTCCATCCGGCGGGCATCCTTGCGTTCAAAATAACTATCCGGGTTAAAATCCCGTACTTCACCCGCAATTTGGGTCGGGTAATCACTCACCGGGAAACCGGTTATTTTAGCGATGCCAGGCCGTCCTGTTTTAAGACCCTCCCAGTACTGCTCCTTCCCAATCCCAATGGGTGTTATCGGGCCCAGTCCGGTAATTACCACCCTCTTTTTCATAATTCTCACCCCATATTAACCTTCCCTTCCTGCGGGTCTATTGCCCGGGATAAGGACGTGATTTATAAGAAAGTCCCGTAGTTTTAGCTACGGAACTATAGGTTAAGATTATAAATTGGCCTTCAGGTATTCCACCGCATCCCCCACTGTTACAATTTTTTCTGCTTCGGCATCGGGTATTTCCAAGTCAAACTCCTCTTCTAAAGCCATTACCAGTTCGACAATATCCAGGGAATCGGCACCAAGAGCATCGATAAAGGAGCTCTCCAGCTTGATTTCATCTTCATCGATACCAAGCTGTTCGGCAACAATTTCCTTTACCTTAGCGAAATAATCCATTCCCCCTCACCTCCCTTCACGACTTTCTCCTCTATTCTTCTATAATGATATAGAGAACAGGCAAAAAATATACGTTAGATAGCCAGGCCCCCATCGACCCGTATCACCTCGCCCGTGATGTAATCTGCCGCCGGCGAAGCCAAAAAAGCCACAACTCGGGCAACATCGGCCGCTGTCCCCGACCGACCCAGGGGGATCCGCCGCCGGTATTCTTCTTGTATCTCTGCTGGCAAAGAAGCTGTCATATCAGTGGCAATGAATCCGGGGGCCACGGCATTTACCGTTATTCCCCTGGGAGCAACTTCCTTGGCCACAGCCTTGGTAAAACCAATAATGCCCGCCTTGGCTGCGGCGTAATTGGCCTGAGCCACATTCCCTGCCAGACCGATGACTGAAGATATGTTTATGATCCTACCCCGCCGCTGTTTCAGCATGGGTCTAAGACTGGCCTTGGTGCAGTTAAAAACTCCCTTTAGATTCACCTGTAAGACCTGATCCCATTCCTCTTCCTTCATCCGCAGTAAGAGATTATCCCTGGCAATCCCTGCATTATTGACCAGTATATCGACAGTACCAAAGAGAGCAAGGGCGGCTTCCACCAAACCACAGGCCTCCTTTAGTGAGGCCACATCGGCCTGGTGCCCGACTGCCTCTCCCCCCCGGGCTTTGATTTCTGCCACTACTTGCTCCGCTTCCCCGCGGCTGCTGGCATAATTTACTACCACCCAGGCCCCTCGGCGGGCCAGCTCCAGGGCAATGGCACGGCCGATGCCCCGAGCGCCGCCGGTAATTACTGCCACCTGCTGCGCTAACTCCATTTTAAACAACCTCCTCAAGATGATCAAGAGTCTTGGCCAGAGAAGTAGGATCATCAATATTCAGGGTGGTAGCAAAAGGTATGGTCTTCCGGACAAAACCCGAAAGTACCCGGCCTGGGCCGATTTCAATAAAGATCTCAACCCCATCCCGGGCTAACTTATATAATGTTTCCTCCCAAAGGACCGGTTCGCTCACCTGTTTTACCAGAGCCCATTTAATCTCTTCCTTCCTGGTCAGGTAATCTGCACTCACATTGGCCACCAGGGGGAGCCGGGTATCCCCGAGGGGAGCCTTGGCCAATTCCCGGGCCATCTTCTCCCCCGCCGGTTTTAACAAAGGGGAATGGAAGGGAGCACTTACGGCAAGGTTTATTACTCGCTTGGCGCCGGCATTTTTGGCGATTTCCTTCGCCTTCTCGACGGCTTCCCTTTCCCCTGAAATCACAACCTGACCAGGACAATTGAAGTTTGCCGGTGCGACAACACCGTATTCCTCCGCTTCGTTACAGACCCGGATTACCTCATCCCGGGGCAAACCGATGATTGCCGCCATGGCACCTTCCCCCGGGGGTACCACCTCTTGCATGTACTCACCTCGTTTTCGCACCAGGGAAACAGCCGTGCCGCAGGACAAGGACCCGGCTGCCACCAGGGCGGAATATTCGCCCAGGCTCAAGCCAGCCACGGCGGCCACAGGCTCCCTTACCCTTTTTTGGAAGATGGCAAGGCAGGCCAGGCTGGTGGCCACCACAGCCGGCTGGGTATTGGTGGTCAGTAATAGTTCTTCCTCCGGCCCCTCAAAGCACAGCTTGCTCAAGGGCATACCAAGGGCTTCGTCTGCCTCGGCAAAGACAGCTCTGGCTTCCGGATATTGAGCCGCCAGTTCCTTCCCCATCCCCACGTACTGTGCTCCCTGACCGGGAAACAACAAAGCCATTTTCGACATCTAGAACACACCCTTCCAACTGGTAATGACTTCCTTAGCCTCTCCAACAATTTCCTGTATGATCTCCGCCGCAGACATTTCCCGCCGGATAAGCCCGGCTATTTGGCCGGCCATTACCGAACCCCATTGGATATCACCGTCCCGGGCGGCCGCCCTCAGCTTTCCTATTCCCAGGGCTTCTAATTCGGCCCGGGAAGCCCCGGCCGCTTCCCGCCTTTGAAACTCACGGCTGAACCGGTTCTTAATTACTCGGACCGGATGTCCGGTACTTGCGCCGGTGACCACAGTATCCCGGTCCCCGGCCTTCAGGATCATATCCTTAAAGTTCTGATGGACGGTACATTCCCGGGCACAGACAAACCGTGTGCCCAGCTGTACACCCTGGGCCCCCAGGGCTAGGGCCGCTGCCAAACCCCGACCGTCGGCAATCCCCCCGGCGGCAATAACGGGAATATCTACGGCATCTACAACCTGGGGCACCAGGGCCATGGTGGTCAATTCGCCAATGTGCCCGCCACACTCCATCCCTTCGGCTATCACCGCATCTACACCCAACCGGGCCAGGCGTTTTGCCAGGGCAACAGAAACCACCACCGGGATAATCTTTGTGCCGTTCTCCTGCAGACGGTGGATATGTCTTCCCGGATTTCCAGCTCCAGTAGTTACTACCGGCACCCGGTTCCTGATCACAGTCTCTATGATCTCTTCCACAAAGGGTGACAGATAATAGACATTAACACCGAAGGGGCGCTCAGTATATTCCCTTACCCTTTTAATTTCCCTTTCCAGTAGTTTAGGAGGCATGTTACCTGCACCGATAATACCCAACCCCCCAGCCCTGGAAACGGCGGCGGCCAGTTCAGCCGTGGCCACCCAGGCCATGCCCCCTTGTAAAATGGGATATTCTATCCCCAACAACTCGCATAGCTGCGTCTGCATCTTCTTTACCCCCTACAGTCCCCATTTAAGCACAGCAGCACCCCAGGTCAGACCGGCGCCGAATCCAACCAAAAGAACATTATCCCCGTCCCTGATCCGGCCCTCACTTACCGCCTCCTCCAGGGCGACTGGGATCGAGGCGGCCGACATATTCCCATAGCGATCCAGGTTGACAATTACCTGCTCCGGCGTAAGCCCTAAACGTTTGGCTGCAGCCATGATTATCCTGTGATTGGCCTGGTGGGGAACAAGGAGGTCCACCTCTTCCCGTGCTAGCCCTGCCCGCCGGAGGGCTTCCAGGGACGCCTCTCCCATGATCCGGACTGCGAATTTAAACACTTCCGCCCCCTGCATTTCAATATAGTGTAGTCCCTGTTCCACTGTGGCAGCACTGGCAGGCAAGCGGGAGCCACCGGCGGGAAGTTGCAACAACTTTACCCCCCTGCCATCAGCCCCCAGGTAGTGGGATAATATTCCCTTTCCTGCGGTCACCGGGCGTAAAACACAGGCCCCGGCCCCATCACCGAAAAGAACACAGGTATTGCGGTCCGACCAATTAACAATCTTGGAAAGAACTTCCGCCCCAATGATGAGTACCGTTTCATATACACCCGAGGAAATGAATTGCTCACCTATGGCCAGGCCGTAAAGAAAGCCACTACACGCAGCCTCCAGGTCAAAGGCCGCGGCATTGTATGCGCCCAATCCTGCCTGCACTATACAGGCCGTACTGGGAAAGGCCATGTCGGGGGTAGTGGTGGCCACCAGGATCAGGTCCAGCTCCTCCGGCTCTATCCCTGCCCTTTCCATGGCCCGGCGGCCGGCCGTCAAAGCCAGATCCGAGGTGGCGGTTTCCGGGCTGGCAATGCGTCGCTCTTTGATTCCCGTTCTGGTCGTAATCCATTGGTTGCTCGTATCAACCATTTTCTCCAGATCCCCATTGGTAATTACCTTCTCCGGTAGGGCACTACCAACTCCGACTATGCCCACACTGCGCCTGCTTCCTGCCATAATTAACCCTCCGTGAATTCCAGCATTTTTTCCCTGATTTTGGCCACTACATCCTTTTCCA